>CALHIC010000157.1 GCA_938030845.1 uncultured Oribacterium sp.
GTTCTATATTTCTACTTTTACGTTATATTTTTTCTCTTATGTGCTTAGACTACTTGTCCTCTAAGTAAGATGTAGCTTTAAAAAGCCTTATCTTTGCATGACTCAACTTTTCAAGCATACAACTTGTGAATATTTATAGTCTATAATTTATTATAGTACAAAAAACTTCCAAGCAGAACTTGGAAGTTTTTTAGAACAAATAGATTTTCATCTAGGACATATAACACCATGTCCCACGGTGTCACACCAGTTGCTTCTACAACTTTTGCACTTATATTTTTTAGGATAAGCATTAGGTGCTTTTCACTTCTTCCTCTTTCGCTCAACTTAAGCTATGATTCGTCAATGAAGTTGCTTAGCCTGAAGTGCCTTGCGGCTTGTCCATCCTTGGGTTTTACGATTCTAAGAGAATCGTATCGAATCAAATCCTTAGTTGATTGTATATGGCTGAATCTTTAGATTTAGCCTCTGTTCTCTTTCTTCTGTCCCTGCTTTTTATAGCCAAGTCCCCAGAAAAGAAGAGACATGAGGGATAATGCTGCAAAGAGTCCGTATAATGCCATAAAGCTTGCATCTCCGGTTGCTACCTGTCTCAATGCTCCCAATACTTCAGGAACCTTTGGCTCTCTGTCTACACCGAGAACTCCGGGTTCTACGCTACTAGGTCTTGTTGCACCAAGTACGGAAGGGTTACTGGGGTTTGGGTTCGGATTCGGATTAGGATTTGGGCCCGGATTAGGTCTTGGATTGGGGCCGGGGTTTGGGCCCGGATTAGGATTTCTGTTATAACGGTTATAGAAAGAAATATCTCCGTGCTTTGCAGAATTCTCTCCTGTTCCTACCCAGAATACCGGTAAAATATATGGAGATACGGCATTCCCGTTGGCATCTCTAGTAATTTCCGTAGTCTTTACCAAAAGTGTATAGGTTCTGCTGTCGTAGGTGAAATTGCTCTGTGTTCCTACAGTCTGCTTGATTGTATACTTGTAGTCACCTTCTGTGGTATATACAATCTCCGGAAATTCCAGGATATAGTCCTTAGCTCCGTTTCCTGTAACGCTAACCTGATTTGGTGATGGTAATGGAGCGTTGGGATTGGAAGGATCTCTTTCAATCGTAACTGTATAGGTTTCCTCCGGTGCGGCGCCTGATGTGCTAATCTTTACCGGAATCTTTAAGCTTGCACTTTGCGCAGCTGCCTGGGATGAAAATCCCAATCCTGCGGAAAGGAATAGCACCGCTGATAATACTGTACCAGCCTTTATTAAAATGTCTTTTGCTTTCATTTCCGTTTTCCTCCCTTATGGGTTTACTCTTGCGAACAAAACAACCCTACCATTTGTTTCCAGTGATACACAGGTGGAGAGTGACATAATCTGGTCGCTTTCCTTTAGCCCGATATCTCTAAAGTTTGTGGAATTTTTTTTCAAATATTCCACCAGTTCCATGATGTGTCCCTTTTTGCCTTCTACCTGATAAATCATACGGTCATAGGCATCACACTCGATAGCGGCAAAAACTTCCATTTTACGCGCTCTGCCATCCGGCATAAAAAGATTTCCCGTGAGATGCTTATCGAAGTAATCTTTGTTGATATACTCCATTACATCTCCGTACATTCCCCCGTTATCCATATGGTGTCCATAAGTTAGCATATAGGGGTCCGAAAAATCCGCCTTATTATAGGCACTTAAGAAAATTGACCCTGAAAGGGAAAATTCTCCTGTTACATCCCTGTTTACATACTCCAAATCGTCTTTTCCCTGAACCATGGGGTAGTCAATGTGGGTTCCGTCAATGGTTATCCAGCCTCTTGTATCCGGATTAATTTTTAGTAACTCTTCCAGACTCAATCTGGTATCTTCCGGATTTTCCACTGAGGGCTTGTACTTTAGTAAATCTTTTCCCAAAAATGCACCCGACATCGTAATGTAAGTGTCCCAAAGGGAGTATCCACCAAAGGCCAGCATGGTAACCATGAGGACAATAGCCAGGACTGATAATACTTTATCTCCGGCTCTAGCGGCTTTTGCTGCTGTATTCATTCCTTGTCCTTTCCACTCCTTTTCCTGCTGTACACCGTGTGTACATGGGTTCCTTGAAGCTTTCAAAAAACCAATCTACATACGATTTCCAGTATCTCTTCCGGGCCACCCGGAGTTTTTGATACTTATTCAAAATATCTTGTTCTCTTACTTTCGCGCTATTTTTGGAGAAGAAGAATTTATGCTCTACGGTAAGTTAACGCCATATTCTGAAAACATTATTAGTCAGAAAGAATTATTCCTCTTCCTTCTTGCGGTTCATGAATACTACACCTAATCCGCCAGCTACTGCAAGCATCATAGCGTAAGGAGCAACATTCATTACGATACCAGTAGGAGTAGTTACATCCTTGGTGTTCTTGATATCTACTTCTGCATCGTCCTTTACAGCGTTGAAGCTAGCTGTGAGTCCGGTTACATCAAGATCACTAATGTAAGACTCTTTTCCTGCAACAGCTCCGGCAGTCATTACGTAAGTATTAGCACCCTCTCGTACGAATACCTTATCACCCTTGGTCAATCCGGTGATGGTGAATCCGCCATTATCTCCAACAACAATCTTTGCAGACTCACTACTTGCTGTGAATGCCTTAATGCCGTTTAAGTTAACATCTCCTTCAGGCTCAACATTGTATAACTCAGCACCCTTCTGTCCCTTACGATCACCAGGAACTACTGTTACATAGAACTCGAACTTATCGCTGTGGTTAGCAACTTTTCCAAGGATTCTCTTTCTAACAGTTACCTCGTGAGTTGTATCATACGGATTCTCGGGAGGTGTTCCAGGAGTCTCTGGTGGTGTGTAAGGTTAAGAACAATTTTGTGCTAACAAATTTGAAAACTTACATT
>CALHIC010000158.1 GCA_938030845.1 uncultured Oribacterium sp.
ATTTATTTACGCTCAACAAGCAGAAAGCTTTTATTACATAGAATGGTCTTATTTCGCAAAAGAAGACTTAGGGTTAGCAATTCGTTTGTCATTAGTATTTATGTTGTATCTTTTATGGTTCTTGCTGCCTCTTCTTCCTTCCCTCATAGAAAGGAGTCATAATCATGCAGTTCCAAGAACTGAGCCGAACTGGTCAGGCAAAGGCATAGTGGAGATAATATTTATTCATTGTCTTCCCTTCCTTATCTGGGATTTATTATTTTGTATAGTTTTTTCATCCATTATAGTAGATACAATAAATTGGTATCGCACCCAAGAAACTGTTGCTTTTCGGTTTATGGTATGCCTATACTGCGCTTTGATTATGGCTTGTGTTATACAACAATTTATCTTACTTTTCATAGAAAAACGGTTTAATATATTTTTTTATAAAAAACGCACCATAATCGCTTTAAGTATAATGTGTATTATTTTTTTTATTCTACTCTATAGTTTACCATTACACCTTTTTAAAGACCCAGCAGTCCAGATTAATCCTATTTATATTATTATAGTAAGAATAATAGCGTTTATCTTGGCTCAGTTTTTCTTTTTCAATATATCAAGTTCAAAGCCCAGAAAGAATGCAGGGGGGCAACCTAAAGAGAGTGGATTAGGTATTATACAAATTTTAGGATGTTTATTATTTGTGCTTTTTTTCTTAATTATCATCTTTAATTTATTCTATATTTTTAATTTAAACTTTGAAAAATTAAGGCTAAGTAATAAAAAATACTACGAAATCGTTCAACTACGGAATACACCAGACTGCGAAATAAATGGTGAACAAAAAGCTTCTGATTCAAATCTTCAAGCGGTCATTTTACATCGTGGTTCTCAAATTCTTTTAATGAACGGCACCATAGATGATGGAGGTGTTGAGATAAAGAGCCCCAAGGATATCACATCTTCCAGTAACTTATATTTGGATATCAGCTCCTACGAGATTCAAGATGCTGATAAATATATTTTTTATAGAAAGCGCTTTGCTTCTGTAAAACGAAAATATGGAGATTATTTGCTGGATAAAGATGATGAGGAAAAGAAATAGCGCAGTATAATAAATATCGCAGTATAATAAATATCATATTTACTCATTCAGCGTTTTTTCTACGAGAATAAATACTAAGGAGAAAAACTATGCCCGATCACGATCCAACTTCTGCTTCCGAAAACCATGCTTCTGACCGATACAATCAAATACAAGCGAAACAAGAACTGCTTTCTATGCTACTGGAAGGACAACAATCCGGAGAAAAGGAAGGATGGCTTTCTTCGGAAGAAGCAAAAATAATTCTACGTAGAAAGAAATAAACTATCGAAATTCGTCATACCTAATTCTACAAAATCCATCTATGCTTTCCTCATAAGCAAAGTTAACTGATACGAGAAAATGAGGAAAGACCATGGGCACAGGCAAGGGAAATGAGAACATTCCTTGGATTTATAGAGGCATAGATTTTCAGACTTTGGGAAAACAAATCAAAAAATATCGTGTGTTAAGAGGGCTTCGACAAAGCGATTTGGCGGAGCTCATTTTTAGTACGACAAACACCATTTCCAGGATAGAAATAGGCGGAATCGGATGCAGTCTGGAGAATCTTTTGCGCATTGCTGATGCCCTGCAGGTAAGTCCGGATGCCCTGCTCTTTGGGAATTTCAATCCCATGTACAGCCGTTTTTATCCCTATTTTTGGGACATGAAGGAAGAGATTTTGCGGAAAATGGAGGAGAACCTTTCAGAGATTTTCAAGGAAATATCTTCAAAGGAACAACTAACTTTTGTGGAAAGAGATTTTCAGAAATGGCTGAAAATGACGAAGCAGAGTAGGGAGGAAATGGAGGCGCAGGCGAAGGAGCAGTCGGAAGAAGAGCTTCGCTATTCGGTAGAGGATTATTTATTTTCTGCTACAAAAGTGGCCGATCCGGAAGAAAAAGTGGTGGAAGAGAATCCGGAGGAGGAGAAAAAGACCAAAGCCCAGCTTCGGAAAGAAGAAAGAGCAAGACAACGGGAAAGTGCAAGAAAGGAAAAGCAGCTTGCCCAGGAAGAACAAAGGCAGAGAGTGCGGAAAGAAGCGGGGCGGAAAAAGAAGTAGTATAGGAAATCCATAGAGTTGGAAATGCGAAATATATCGAACTTGTTACATGGTGTTGAACTGGAAGTTCAAAATCTCTCGAGTTGAAAAAGTGAAATCTATCGAACTGGAAATTAAAAATCCATCGAATTGTAAATCCAAAATCTGTCGAATTAGAAATCCAAAATCTATCGAGTTGTAAATGTCAAATCTCTCGAATTGAAATTTACAAATCTCTCGAATTGAACTATAATCACAGGAAATATTGTGGAGGATAGGGCATGAGGAGAGACTTATATCAGGCAAGAATTACTGATGATTCTGTAGAGACTTATCTAAAGACCTTTGGTGCAGTTTGCATTGAAGGTCCAAAATGGTGCGGAAAAACCTGGACTTCCGCCTATCATAGTCGAAGTGAGTTTTACTTGGCGGATCCTACAGGGAATTTTCAAAATAGAAAGCTGGCGGAACTGGATCCGTCTCTTGTTTTAGAGGGAGAAGCTCCTCGTCTGTTGGACGAATGGCAGGAGGTTCCCTCCCTTTGGGATGCGGTTCGTTTTGCAGTGGATTTATCAAAGGAAAAGGGAAGATTTATTTTGACCGGTTCTGCAACCCCGAATCAAAAGGGTATCCTGCATAGTGGGGCAGGACGAATTGCACGCCTGAGAATGCGACCGATGTCTTTATTTGAAAGTGGAAAATCCAGTGGAAAAGTCTCCTTAAAGGGCATTTGCTCCGGAAGTCTGGAATCTCAACTTACAGGAGAAGTGCAGCTTAGTGATTTGATTGATTATATTATTCGTGGCGGTTGGCCGAATAACCAGGATTTGCCCTTGGAGCAAGCCGCTTTGCTGCCGAAGGAGTATATCTCCGCCATTTTAAATGATGATATAGAGCGTATAGACGGAGTAAAAAGAGACCGCCACAAGATGGAGCTGCTCCTTCGCTCTCTTGCCAGAAATGAAGCCACCACGGTGAGCAATAAGAAGCTGAAGGATGATATCAAAGACATAGACCATGAAGACATTGTGGTAGAGACTGTTGCAACCTATTTGGACATTTTAAACAGACTCTTTCTGATTGATAATCAAAAGCCTTATGGTGCAGAATTACGTTCCACAATACGGGTAAAGCAGGCGGAAAAACGGCATTTGGCTGACCCTTCTTTGGCATGCGCCTTACTCAATGCAAGTCCGGAAATGTTGAAAAATGATTTAAATACCTTGGGATTTTTGTTTGAGGCTCTGTGTGAGAGAGACTTGAAGATTTATGCCGAGTCCTTTGGCGCATCTCTATATCATTATCAAGATTATCGAAATCGGGAAATGGATGCGGTTATTGTTACACCTGAGGGAGAGTGGTGTGGAATAGAAATCAAGCTAGGAGCGAATCAAATCGACGAGGCTGCTCAAAATCTCTTGAAAATAAAAGAGGAAATTTTGGCGGAAAATAAAGGAAAAGAGCCTAAAAGTCTCTGTGTGGTTTGCGGCCTAGGTAATGCGGCTTATCAAAGAGAAGATGGAGTATTTGTGGTTCCCTTAACAGCGCTGGGAGTTTGATGAGGAGGCAGTATCGGAGGGCTGAAAAAGCTATCAGCCTTCCGGCTCATTTCGTAAAATATGCCAAAATCAAGCGAGAAATTATTTTTAGACTGCAAAAGAAGTTTTTTCAAAAATTTGTTGACAAGAATGCATCCATGTTGTA
>CALHIC010000159.1 GCA_938030845.1 uncultured Oribacterium sp.
CTACACGGTTTGACTTGGTGGGAATGTTCATGTCTTTGCAAACCGTTTCCATCCACTTACTTCCGGAACGACCTACAGAGATAATGCATTTATCCGCATAGAAATCTTCTTTCTTGGTATGGAGATGGAAGCCATCATTCTCCAGCTTTTCCACCTTCTCCACCGGACAATCAAAATGGAATTCCACCTGATCCTTAAGCTTGGCATAAAGATTTTCCAATACCACATAGTTAATGTCTGTTCCAAGGTGGCGAACGGAAGCGTCCAAAAGCTTTAAACGATTCTGCATGCAAAGCTTCTTAAACTTTGTGCCCGCAGTGGAGAAAAGTCTTGTTCCTTCTCCTCCGTTTTCCATATTGATTTCATCTACATAACGCATCAGGGAAAGAGCTTCCTCTTTTCCGATGTATTCGTAAAGCGTTCCGCCAAAGTCATTGGTAATATTGTATTTTCCGTCGGAGAAGGCTCCGGCTCCTCCAAAGCCGCTCATAATGGAACAGCTTTTACAGGAAATACAGCTTTTAATCTTCTTTCCGTCGATAGGACAATGTCTCTTTTCCAGGCTATGTCCCGCTTCCAAAACTACCACGGAAAGCTTACTGTTTTTTTTCATCAGCTCGTAAGCCGCGTAAATTCCTCCCGGTCCTGCACCAACAATCGCTACATCATATTTCTTCATCCAAGCCTCCTGTAACTCCCTTACTACCGCAAAGGACTAGACCCCGCTTTTTTGAAAAAAGCATTTTACGATTTAGTATAGCATAAATTTCCTCTCTTTAAAGTATTTAAAATATACAGAGGAAAAGGGATGTATAATAAGCACTCACATTCTTTTCTATAGAACAGGTCCGGAAAGAGGGCACGCTCTCGCTAACCTCGCCACGCATCGGTACTAAGCTTCAAGCTTCGCTTTCAGCAAGTACCGGCGGGCTCAGATTGCCCCTTTTCCGGACCTATTCATAGAAAAGTGGATTTTCTCCATATTTCCAATGCATTAAAAACAGAAAAAGAGACGGAAGCTGCTCTCCCATCCCTTTTCCTCTATATATTATAAAACTATGATTTTGTTACATTCCATGTCATGACATAAATCGTAAACCATTCCGGTCTGCAGCTCTACCACCTTAGGTCTGGTGGGATAACGCTTGTTATTCTCCACCACCTTGGCCATCTGTCCTGTGGACAGCTCCACAATGGTATCCACCGGATAGAGGATCACGCTTTCAATAAAGCTTTGAATGATAGCGTTGTCCAACTCGGAGCCCATAGCCAAGACCATTTCCATGGCTTCTCTTCCGGTAATCGGTCCTTTGTAGGGGCGCTTAGTTACCAGTGCATCAAATACATCCGCCACGGAAATAATTCTGGAAAACAGGGAAATCTGGCTGCTGCCCAAGTTGTCCGGATAGCCCATTCCGTTCATCTTCTCGTGATGATGCAGTACGCCGTCCAAGATAATGGGGGAAAAGCTGTTCTTTTCCTTCAAGATTTCATAGCCGAATAGGCTGTGATTCTGAATCACCGTAAATTCTTCATCCGTCAGTTTTCCGGGCTTATTCAAAATTTCATTGGGAATTCTGGCTTTGCCCACATCGTGTAGTAGCCCGGCAATCCCCAGCTGGTGAAGCTCTTCCTTCGGCAGACCGTATTCTCTTCCAATCATCATGGAAATGGCCGCCACATCCACACTATGCTTAAAGGTGTACTCATCACTGATTTTAATGAGGTTCACATCAATCGCCACCGCATCATTTTTGAAAATGGCTGACTCCAGCTCTCCGAAAATATCCAAAGAGTTGGTGGCAAAATCCTTATCCTCCGTGTGGTCGAAGATATGGTTCATTCTTTCTTCCAGCTGTTTCTTCATTTCCACGGAAAGCTGAATTTTGGCGCGATCCGGTTTTCTATGCTGGCGAATAATCTGCTTGGTTTTCTCCGGAATTTTGATGTCTTTATCATCTCGCACCCGGTAAATATAGATTCCCGGCAGCTTTTTTTCTTTGATATAGCGCACCTGATAGGCATCCAGATAAACGCCGTTTTCAATCATGGCTCTGCCACGAATGTCTTTGACCTGTTCTCCAAGCTGCATACCAATCTGTATATCATCTCTTCGTACAAATAGCTTTTCTTCCATTCCTTCCTTTCCTTTTCTGCCTCTATATCAGCCGAACACACTTTTCCCTTTTCGACCTTTCCCTATATCTCTATCTTATGCAAAGGAGAATGCAAAATGCCTCCTTCTAACACAAAAGCGGTTACTTCGAATTTCGTCAAAGTAACCGCTTTTTATAAGATTTTCTATGGATTTCAGAAAGAATTAATAATGCCTATTAAATTATTCTATGGAATAAAAAAGCATAGTTTTTCCGGATCAGCGGAAATACGCTTTCCATCATTTTTACAGATCATCTTCAATGGCTGTACTCTTGGCATAGGCTGTGGAACGAGCCTCGAAAAAGTCTGTTTTTACCATATTGGCATCCGCATATTGAGATACCCATTTCATGGATTCCGGCTCCTTCTCATAACCCTCATAAAGATTAGCTAAGCCCAGAGAGCGATAACGAAGGTTTCCTAAATAACGGATGTAGTCCTCCACCATTTTTCCGTTAAGACCGGGAATGGAGTCTCCAATTACATATTGTCCCCAGGCAATCTCCTGCTCCACACCCTTCTTCACCATCTCGGTAATTTCAGCAATATGAGCCTCATCAAAAAGCTCCGGTTCTTCCTTCTTTAACTCCAAAAGCATATTTCTGAAAAGCCAAAGGTGAGTATTTTCATCTCGGTTAATGTAGCGAATTTCCTGTACGGAACCGGGCATTTTTCCATTTCTTCCCAAGTTATAGAAGAACATAAAGCCGGAATAGAAGTAGATTCCCTCCAAAATAAAATTCGCAATACAAACTCTTAAGAAGCTGTCCTTATTCTGCTGCTCCACAAACTCATTGTAGAGATTTCCGATGAACTCATTTCTCCGTAAGAGATGCTCATCCGTCTTCCATTGGTAGAGAATATCATTTCTTTCCGTAGGGTTACAAATGGTATCCAGCATATAGCTGTAGCTTTGGCTGTGGATACACTCCTGGAAGGTCTGGATGGAAAGGCAGAGGTTCACCTCATTTGCCGTAACATACTGG
>CALHIC010000160.1 GCA_938030845.1 uncultured Oribacterium sp.
GTACTTACACCGTAAGCCTCCAAATGATATGGATCAATCATATTGATATCATTTAAATCCGCTGTAGCCGCTTCATAAGCCAGGTTTACCGGATGCTGCAAAGGAATATTCCAAATCGGGAAGGTCTCGAACTTGGCATAGCCTGCATTTACCCCATGCTTATGCTCTTGATAAAGCTGGGAAAGACAAACGGCCATTTTTCCTGAGCCCGGCCCCGGTGCTGTTACCACAATTAAAGATCGGGAGGTTTCGATATAGTCATTTTTTCCAAATCCCTCATCACTGATAATCAGGGGAACATTGGAGGGATAGGAAGGAATGGAATAGTGACGATAGACCTTGATTCCCAAAGACTCCAGCTTTTGCTGATAAGCAATGGCACTTTCCTGTCCGTTAAAACGGGTTAAAACTACGGAACCCACATAAAGACCATAACCCCGGAAGGCGTCAATTAAACGAAGCACGTCCATATCATAGGTAATGCCCAAATCGCCTCTGACCTTATTCTTCTCTATATCCCCGGCATGGATAGCAATCACGATTTCCGCATCATCCTTAAGCTCTCCCAGCATCCGAATCTTACTGTCCGGATGAAATCCCGGTAACACTCTGCTGGCATGATAATCGTCAAAGAGTTTTCCGCCGAATTCCAGATAAAGCTTTCCGCCGAACTTCGCAATTCTTTCCTTGATATGCTCTGACTGGGTTTTTAAATACTGCTCATTATCAAAACCAATCTTATCCATCTTTCCCTCCTATTTTTTTACTAAACTACCACATTTTTAAAAAAGCACTTTTCGGAAGATTCCTTTTACATGAAATCCACTCCAAATCCCCTACAACAAAAAAGCTATTATACTGCTTTTTGGAATTTTTGCATCAGTTTTTTATTCTTTATTCCAGAAATAAATCCAGATTCCTTTTTTGGTGTTCCACCTCTTTAGAAAAAAATACCGCTACCCGGCGAAAGGACTCTTCCTCCCCATAGAAGAACAGCTTTTTCTCCTCTTCCTTTGCAAAATATTGCAAGAGCGTTTCCGTATAAGCCATCCAAAGAATACTCTTTCTGATGAGATGGAATAAAGGTAAAATGGATTTTTTCTCTAGCCCCGTCATTAAATAGCGGAAAGTATAATATCGACAGAGTTCTTCCAAATAAACCGTTTCTCTTTCTCCATAAAGGCTTTTCATTTTTTCCGGCAAATCCTTTTCCGCCCTATGGTATATCCCGAGAAAATTTTCCCACAGTTCCCCTCTTCCTTGAATTTTCTCATTCATTTTGCAATATTCTCTAAAGCTTTCTTCTGAAAAAAATGACGACCTGAGTCCTTGTTCCAAAGCTTCCAGCTCTTCACCATACGGAAAAGCCTTATTTTCATAAAACAAAAGCTCTTCCCCC
>CALHIC010000161.1 GCA_938030845.1 uncultured Oribacterium sp.
ATGGTCAGGAGACTCCTGCTCATGACTACCCTGCGTTTCCCCATCTCCGGAGCAAGTTTCCGTAGCGCATTCCCCTGTACTATCTAAGTCTTCAGAGGACTGCCTCTTTAATTCCTCGTCTTCCATATGTTTCTTTGACACAAGCTCTCCTTCCTATCACAAGGGAATATTTCCCATCTGCTGTATTAATCTACTCAAAGTATCGAGTACCTTTTCGTAGTCCATTCGTTTCGGTCCTATTACACCGATAGTGCCGTGCATCCCGTTTCCAAGCTGGTACTTTGCTGTAACCAAGGCACAATCCGCCATATCCTGTAAGGGGCTTTCCTTTCCGATATAGACCTGAATGCTTCCATCCTTTTCTTCCGACTCATTATCTTTCAGAAGACCTGCCAGCTCCTCCTTCCGCTCTAAAGCGGAAATCAGCTTGGAGGCATTTTCCGAATCGGTAAGCTCCGGATATTTGAAAATGTTGGTGGCGCCTGAGGTATAAATCTCCACCTCTTCCTCCTCGGGATGCAAAAGCTCCTGCATTCCCCGAAGTACGGTTTCCATGGTTGCTTTATAAGGCGTTCTATCCATTAAAGAGCGGATATCCTTTTCCCCCAGCTCCTCCACGGAGAAGCCTGCTAAAACATCATTTAGCAAAAGGTTCAAGGAGAGGATGGCAGCCTGCTCCAAATCCTCCGGAATATCTAAGGTAATGGTCTTTACGATATTGCCCTGAAACATCAGAAGGAATAAGACCTTCTGTTTCTCCACCAAAGATAGCTGCAAGAACTTGATTTTGTTCTTCTGCATACTGGGGCCGGATACTAAGGCCGCGTAGTGGGTGTCACTGGCAATGTTTCTTACCAAAGCTTGTAAGGTACTTTCCAGTCGTTCCATTCTGGCAAACATAGAGCTCTTTACATCGGATAAGGCCCGCTCCTGCTTTTCCATAAGCTGGTCTACATAAAAGCGGTAACCCTTATCTGAGGGAATTCTTCCTGCAGATGTATGAGGCTGTATTATATACCCTAACTCTTCCAAGTCGCTCATTTCATTACGAATGGTTGCCGAGCTTAGATTCAAACCGGAAAACTTACTGATGGTACGAGAACCTACCGGCTCTCCGGTTTCCAAATAGTTTTTGATAATCGTGGTGAGAATAATCACCTTTCTCTGATCCACAGAACTCTTTCCCTCCTTTCTCGGCTTTGTTGGCACTCGTGTGTATTGAGTGCTAACACATGGTCATAATATACCGCTAATGGAAGGATGTGTCAAGAATTTTTCAGAAGAACTTTGTGAATTTCTGATGAACATATCGGTGCGGATTTTCTACTTCCGACTTCCGCATTTTTCTTCCTGCTCTTTCTAAAGATATGTGTATCGCTTTCTCGGTATAGGGCTTACT
>CALHIC010000162.1 GCA_938030845.1 uncultured Oribacterium sp.
CTCCAAGTACCGACGGGCTCACATTGTCTTTCTTCCTCCCCCCTAGCCTTCAGGCGCCTCGTACCTCATCCTCCTTCCCCTAGCCTTCAGCCGTCTCGGCTCGCATTTCATTTTCTCCATTTCCCCCAAATCTCCCTTAATATTTTCCCAAAGCCTGTCGATATAAGAGAGAAGATTAAAGATTCTTGTCTACAGAAAGGAAAAGGAATGTATCAAGGATTCTATGACTTAGCCTCCGGGATGATTACCCAAAGGAGAAATCTAAACAATATCAGTAACAACATGGTGAATATCCAGACCGCCGGATATAAGAAAGACACCATGGTGAGCAGCACCTTTAAAGAAGAAATGATGATTCGGACCGGAAAATACAATAAGAAGGGACCTGAGGATTTGGCGGTGGCTTCCAGAATCAAGTCCGCCTCCAAGACCTATACGGATTATGAACAGGGTTCCTATGAGCTTACGGACGGAATATACGATACCGCCATTTCCGGAAAGGGATTTTTCGCGGTCAGCACCCCCCAGGGAACCCGCTATACCAGAGGAGGAGCTTTCTCCGTGGATGAAAACGGTGTGTTAGAGCTGGCAGGGGTTGGAAAAGTACAGAGTGAGGAAGGTCACGATATCGTGCTTCCCAATGATAACTTTGCCATCGATCCGGACGGTTCCATCTTTGATCCCAACAGTACGGGTAATACCAGAACCGTTTACGGTACTCTGAAGGTGGTAGATTTTGCGGATTATAACGCTTTACATAAGGAGGACAATAACCTCTTTTCCACAAACCAGACAGAGCTGAAAAAGCCGGCAGACAGCAGTATTAACTGGAAAATGCTGGAAAAATCCAATGTAAACATGGTGGATGAAATGACTACCATGATGAGTTCCCAAAGAGCACTGCAAAGTGCGGCACAGATGCTGAGAATGTATGACACGGTAATGGCGAAAGCCAGCTCCGATGTGGGACGAATTTAAAGATAAGGAGAAACTAAGATGAATATGTCCTTTTATGTGGGGGCTCTGGGAGCAGATGCCAGCCAAAAGAAGATGGGAGTTATTTCCAATAACCTTGCCAATATCAACAATACCGCTTTTAAGCCGAAAAATGCTATTTTTTCCGAGCTGATTAACTATAACTTAAACGATTCTCCGGAAGCAAAGACCGATTTGCAGCCAGGGGCGGGAACCACAGTGGTTCGTACCAATACGGATTACAGTCCTGCGGCTTTTCATACTACGGGACAACCTAACGACTATGCTATCGGAAATGCCAATGCTTTCTTTAAATTACAGGATCCGTCCTCAGGGGAGATTACTTATACCAGAAACGGACACTTCCACGCAGGAGAAATGCCGGATGGAAAGTTCTATCTTTTTACAGAGTCCGGAAAGCATGTTTTGGATGAAAACGGAAAGAAGATGCTGGCGGATGATACTGCTTTAAAAGCGATTGAGGCGGCAGGGCAGACCGGTGGAAATACGGCAAATGCCAACAATGCCACCGAAGAAGTAAAGCAGAAAATTGGTGTTTATACAATCAACTATCCGAGCCGATTAGTAAATAAGGGCGATAATGAGTTGGCGATTCGTCCGGGAGACCAAAACAACAAAGATTCTGTAATACAGAATCCTATTTTGGAGTCCGGAACACTGGAAAGCTCCGGAACCGATATGGCAAAGGAAATGACCAGACTGATTGAAAGCCAGAGAGCCTTTACCTATGCCTTAAAGATGGTTCAGACCTCCGATGAAGTGGAAGGTACCATCAACCAGCTTAGAGGATAATAGCTAAAGACTTACTCATTCTTTCAAAGCAGAGGAACCAAGGAATGGAAGGAAAGAGAATCCAAAGGAGTGGAGTAAAGAATGAAGATTAATCGTTATGAAGACATGAACCTTCAGGAACTGGATGTGATGAAGGAGATTGGCAGTATAGGAACGGGACATGCAGCAACAGCCCTTTCCCAATTACTCCAAAAAGAAGTACGGATTACCATTCCCCAGGTGCAGATTTTGGGCTATAACGGGGCGGTAAAACGGATCGGCGATGAGGAAGAAATCGTAGGAGCCACTCTGGTGCAAATGTCCGGAGATTTAAACGGTTTGATGCTTTTCCTCTATGACCGAAACTTTGCCAATACGGTTTTGGAAAAACTGTTGGATAAGAACTACGACAAATTTGCCGAGATGGATTCCATGGCCTTTTCCGCACTGGCGGAGGTAGGAAATATCGTCATTTGCTCCTACATCAATGCCTTCTCGGATTTGGTGCATGTGGACTTAAATCTGTCGGTACCCAGCAGTACAGTGAATATGCTGGGAGGAATTCTTACCGTTCCCATGGTGGAGTTTGGCTATGAAACGGATAAGCTGATGTACTGTAATGCGGAATTTGTCATGGATGGCAAAAGTCTTCCCTCGTGGCTTTTGATGTTACCTGATATAAGCTCCTTGAATACGATTCTGGAAAAGCTGGGAGTGTAAACCATGCTTTTGGAGAAACAACTCAAGGTAGGGATTGGCGACATGAAGCTAACCCGAGGAGAGGGAGTGATTATTACCTACGCTTTAGGCTCCTGTATAGGACTGGCCTTTTATGATTCTTATATCAAGCTGGGGGCACTACTTCATATCATGTTGCCGGAACAGGTCAATTTATCGGATCCCAACGTATTCAAATATGCGGATACCGGGATTAGGGAAACCCTCCGGAAAATGGCAGCCTTCGGTATGGTGAAAAGCCGTACCACGGTGAAAATTGCAGGAGGAGCCAAGATGTTCGAAATCAGCGGAAATGCGGGCTTCGGAAATATTGGACAGCGAAATATTGAAAGTGTTAAAAAAATTCTTCGGGAAGAGGGAATACAGCTGGTGGCGGAAGACACCGGCGCAAATTATGCAAGGACCATGAGTCTGGACACCGGAACGGGGGAAGTGTTAATACGGACCTACGGACGGGATGATGTTCGGATTTAAGGATAGATAACAAACTGTAATGCGGGCAAGAGGCTAGTCCCGGGTTCAGGGAAGAACGAAAAGGGAGAGGATTATAGAAATGAAGAAGAAAAACGAAAAGGAAGGCATTTTATTAGAGTCCGGAACCAACGAAATTGAGATTATGAAGTTTCGTGTTCTGGGAGAGTTTTACGGAATCAATGTGGCTAAGGTAAAAGAAATCATGATGACTGAGAAGATTAAGCCTATGCCCCATTCTCATCCTTCCGTAGAGGGATTTTTCAAGCCGAGAGAGCAGCTGATTACCGTAATCAACCTGGCGAACTACCTGACCGGCGCTACACCGGAGCAGGGAGCAAGAGATCTGTTCATCATCACTCATTTTAATAAAATGATGGTAGCTTTCCGTGTGGATTCTATCGAGGGTATCAGCCGTATTTCCTGGCAGAGCATCCAGAAGCCGGATCGTACCTTGGCAAATGGTGCAGAATCCGTAGCTACCGGTATTGCTCAGTGCGATAACCAGCTGGTTACCATCTTGGACTTCGAGAAGATTGTTGCGGAAATTTCTCCGGAAACCAGCATCCAGATTGAAGAAATCGAGCAGATGGGTGAAAGAGACATTACCACAGCACCGGTAATCATTGCGGAGGACTCAGTACTTCTTCAGAAGATGATCGGTACTTCTTTACAGAAGGCTGGATTTAAGGATGTTAAAATCTTTAATAACGGACAGGAGTGTTGGGACTATCTTTCCTCTCTCAGGAACGATCCGGACCTTTACAGAAAGGCAAATGTCTTAATCACCGATATTGAGATGCCTATCATGGACGGACATCGTCTTACCAAGCTGGTAAAACAGGATATGCGTCTGAAGAGAATTCCTGTTGTAATCTTCTCTTCCTTAATCAACGATCAGATGCGGGTTAAGGGAAAAGAAGTAGGAGCGGACGAGCAGCTGACCAAGCCGGAAATCGGACACCTGGTAGAGGTTTTGGACGTTTTAATCAAGCGCTTCTTGGAGTCTGAGCATGCAGGCTTCAGAAACGAAGAGTAATCAGGAAAAAATTCACTGAACGGTAGAGTAGTTTGGAAAGTTTTACGGAACGGCAGAGTATGCCGAGTGGCTTATACTGAACAGTAGAGAATGTTAGAAAAATTTCACTGGACAGAAGTGAAAAGATATAATAAGAATTGAGATGGACCAAGGACGGAGGAGCACTTTCAGGAAGAAAGAAGTTCTTTCGTCCTTTTTGTTCAATATACTATACATTGGATTTTGAATTGGGTATAATGGAGGAGATAAGGGATGAAGATTAAAGGATTTATGCAGAAGGAGACAAAGACTCTTTCCCGAAAAGGAAAGGACGCTTTGTCCCGTTGTCGCTTTTCCAAAAAGGGTGTAGCTTTCCTGTTTGGTCTTTCCGCATTGTGCTTATCCGCAGTGCCTGCCTTTGCAGAGGTCAGTGCTTCGGACGGAGAATGGGTGCAGCAGGGGGAATCTTGGTATTTTATGCTGGGGCCCAATACTCCGTTGGAAAATGAGTGGATTAACTATAACGGGCAGTCCTACCATATCGGAAGCGGCGGCCTGATGACCACAGGAAAGTATGTGGATCCGGAAGACAAGACAGAGTACTTCTTCGATCAGGACGGAAGACTTTTGGAAGAAGAGTTTTCCAAGGACGGTAAGACCTATATCGGGAAGGAAGGAAAAGAGCTTGTAAACTTCAACAAGTATCGTCAGATGCTTAGGGAAGAGCTGGAAAAGGACAAGACCAAGGACTTCGGAAAGAAGCAGGCGGTGGATGTGGCGGATCCTGAAAGCTCCGAAAAGACGCTTACCGGAGAGGAAGTTTTTCCAAAATCCTTTGCTTTAATCGATATGGATCAGGACGGCTATAAGGATCTTGTTCTTTATAAAGAAGCCGTGGAAGAGGGAAAAGAAGAACCGAAATCCGTATTATCCGTTATCCTCTATCAAGAGAAGTTACCAGAGCAGAAGGGAAGTTCTGTAGCACAGAACAAGGAGAGAAGCCTTGCGGCCCTTTTAGAAGAGGAAGCCAACGGCGCTTATCAGGTAGAACTGAGAAAGAACAATTTAACGGGAGAGCCGGTAGTTTATCGGCATAACGGAAACAGTGATTCCATTTTCCGTGTCACAAAGAATGCGGGATTGGAGCAGATTTTCTCCCTGTCTACCGGGGCAAATGCCTACGGAGACCCGGAGTATCGTTCATTTTCCGACAGTATCTCCCAATCCTTGTACCAAAGTGAGCTGCTGACCTTGAAGAACCAATACGGGGAAAGCTATCCGGGAAAGCGTTTTAATCTGGATGAGGCAGGTATCACCGAGGGCTTAAAGAACTTTACAAAGGAAGAACTTTCTTTCTATTCATCACAGGAAGATGCATAAGAAAAATCTTTTCCCTAAGCATGCTGTTTCGTTTGCTTAGTCAGGATTTTTTGATGCAGGGAGGTTCATTTTGTCAATCATTATCACAGTATCCAATCAAAAGGGAGGCGTAGGAAAAACCACCACCTCGGCAGCCATCTGCGCAGGACTGGCAGACCGTGGAGCGAAGGTTTTGGGCATTGATTTAGACCCACAGGGAAACTTAGGCTTTTGTATGGGCTTAGAGGGAAGCAACCCCACCACCATATTGGATGCCTTACAGGGCAAGGTTCGGGTGCAGCAGGCGATTCGTCGCCTGAAAAAATGCGATATTCTTCCCTCTGATATTTCTCTTTCCACCACAGGGCTGGAGAAGCTTGCTCCCGGAAAGCGGGAAGTGGCTTTGAAGGAAATGTTGCAACCCCTGATGGATTACTATGACTATGTGGTGATTGATACTCCCCCGGCATTGAATTTATTAACCATCAATGCCTATGCCGTATCGAATTTCTTAATTATTCCCATGTCCTCTGACATCCTGTCTTTGGTGGGATTGTCACAGCTAAGGGAAACTATTGATACGGTAAAACAGGGGCTTAATAAGGATTTAAAGGTCTTAGGGATTCTTTTGAACAAGTTTGACAAGAGAACCACTTTGGCAAGAGACGTGGAGGAAATGGCAGGAGGCCTAGCGGAACAGATTTCCACCAAGGTTTTCGAAACGAAGATTCGTCCCGGAGTGGCCATTGCGGAAGCACCGGCCCATGGGGAAGATATCTTTTCCTACAACAAACGTTCTCCTGCGGTAACCGATTACGCAAGATTTATTGAGGAAATCGCAGAGGATATCCATTTAAGAGAGGTGATCGGATAATGGCTACAAAGAAGACAACGAAATCCAACAAAACATCCCATGTATTGAATTTATTAACTTCAGCTCCTGTAGCGGAGGAAGGGCTTGAGCAGGCCGGAGGAAGTGCACAGGCAAATGCCGGAGGAAATGCTTCCGGCGGGGCAGGAGTAACCCTTGATCCCAATATGCTTTCCGACTTCCATGAGGCGGCAAAGAAAACCAAAGAGGCTGCAGAGCACTTTGACGGTGCGGTAAGTAACTTCCAATCTGCTGTGGAAAACTTCGATGTGAAGGAAGAGCAGATAAAGGAAGAACATAAGAAAGAGGCCGAGAAGGCAGAAAAGCAGAAAGAGGAAAAGCAGAAAGAAGAACTGCAAAGAGCTTTAGAAGAGGAAAGCAAGGCGGAGAATCAGGAGAAAGAGGAGCCGGCATCCCTTCCTTCTTATAAGAAGAGCAAGATTACCGTTATTGATGAGTCTTCCGAAAATGATAAAATCACCAACGAAATTCAGTTGAATCTGGAGAAGAAGCTTTTGGCGGAATATGATGAGCCGGAACCTGAGTTCCATATTGTAAATGTGATGCTGGATATCCTTAAAACCAAGGACGTACGAGG
>CALHIC010000163.1 GCA_938030845.1 uncultured Oribacterium sp.
TTCTCTTCTGATACTTGCTTTTTTTCTTCCGGTACTTGTACTTCTTTGCCTTCTGCTTCTTCCTCTTTCTTTTCCAAAGAGCCGACTGCGTATTCCGAAATTGCTTCCTCCGACTTTGTCTTGGTTGTTTCCTTCATAGTGGCTTCAGATGCTATATTTTCCTGCTCCGCATACGCCGGAATCGTAGCACTTCCTACCATCGCCAAAGAAACAAAAAAGGCAAGGATTTGTTTCTGTCTTCTTCTCATGCATAACCTCCTTATCCTGCATTTGAAAACAAACGTTTTCCCTATTCACGTAGTAGTGTTCAAGCCATCAGCATATCCGCAGATAAACTACATCCTGACGGATGAACTTTTGTCACAAGACCAGCCTATCGGTATGCCTCGGAGAATCTACTCACTAGTGTTGCTTTGGTTCTAGCAAAAAATTCGCAGGAATACACTTCCCTTTTCTTACACTTACGGGGGGTGTAAGTTTGGTGTAAGTGGAAAAAAGGCGCAAAAACAGGCGCAAATTCCGGAAAATTCATTTTCCAAAATCTGCGCCATAGGCATTTTCAAAACTATTTTTAAAGTATCTTTTAGAGATGTGCCGCCAGTAAGAAAAAGAAAAAAATCAGTAAAGCGTAGAGAAGAAAGTAGGCTCTATGCATTCGCATAAGAGGGAAAATGCTGCGAACCCGATCTTTCAGGAAGGAAAGCAACCACACCACCAGCACAACAACATTTACCCCATGTACCAGGAAGGTGCCCAGTCCCGCTTTAAAGCAAAGAATGGCATAGAGGGTGCTCAGCACGAAAACGATGGGGAAAATAATGATAAAGGAGCCGGCGCATTCCGCATTGAATTCCACCGCAAAGGGAGAACAGGAGGAAAACCACAGGAAGCCGTAGATGAAAAAGAGCGCCACGGCGAAACCCGGGGATAAAAGGAATGTCCCCTCTCCTCCATGCATGTAGCCGTAAACCAAAACCAGAAGGATTCCTATCGCATTAAAGGTCATATTGAAAATCATATGAAAACTGTTGGCAATCACATGCAAACGATCCATTTTCTTGGTATCCGGATTCTCTTCGCTTACATTGAAATGCTCCATAGGTTCTCTGGTAAAGAGAAAAAAGCTGTGAACGAAGGTAACAAACATATTAAAGGCAAGGGAAATATTTGCCATAGGGACAAAGTCACCATTTCCCACATAATTCGAAAAGTCCGGAATGCTTCTTAGGAAAATGTAGAAAGCCATGGAAGAAAAGGCTCCCAATACATTGCAGCCCAAAGAATAACAGATAAGTCTTGGGGACAAATCATAGCGTCCCATTCCCGGAATCACCCTGTGTACATCTCCATACTTGGCAATATAGGGAATGTCTTTCAGCTTAATTT
>CALHIC010000164.1 GCA_938030845.1 uncultured Oribacterium sp.
GTGGGGAGAGGGAGAAGTTAAATTTTATATTGATGGAGATGTAAAATATCCAACGATATGTGGGACAGGGATGGAGGATTATTTTGGAGGCTCATGGAGTTTTGCTTCTAACGATAATGGAAAAACTGTAGAAAATAATTATTGTACATCGTATTTGGGATATCCTTTTTATTCAAGACATGATTCCCTTGTATATAATCAATATCATAATGATGACTGTCCTCCAATGCGGGGATTTTACAGATGGCACATTCCTGATCCAATATTCTTTGAAAAAGATTTGAAGGTAACTGTACAACAGATTGGAGTCAGTCATAATGGGTTGTTTGAAAGACAGGATGATCTTTCGAGTGTTGCATATTGGTATCAGAAGGAACCTCATGTAACATTTCAGAAGTTATTATCTGCAGAACAAAGGTGGCCTAGATAAAATATGAAAAATACGATTATTAGAGTATGTGATTGTATAGGCTATTTTGTCGTGTGAAACTTATGCTGGATTTTATGCAGCATTTTTGGTTTTCGGATTCCTGCCATATTCAATATTGATAGCTTGTATCATCATAGTTCCCATAATACTTACCCTGTGGTCTTTTTATACATTGTATATCGGTTGCGTTTTATGGGGATTGGTTGGTATCTCATGCGTTGGCTGGGGAGAACGAGTGGGTTGTTCTGCCAACCCGTATCTTCAGTTACTTTCTTGGCGTACAGCGGTATTCTCATGAATGCCCATTTGAGGAAACATCGCTGGTCGCATTCCGGAAAAGACTTGGATCAAAGACTGGCGGAACTAATCGAATTTTGTGGTATGCCACGTAGTAAGCGTGAGATAATGGATTTCCTTGGTCTTACGGATAGCAAGAATTTTAGAAAAAGATATCTTGTTCCTTTACTTAATGCAGGAAAAATAGAAATGACGATACCTGATAAGCCAAACAGTAGGAAGCAGAAATATAAAAAAGTGAACAGTAGTGCATGAATTGCTACCGGCTCCCAAGAGAAAGAAAGGATAGATATGATTTTAGAAACGGAGAGACTTATCCTCCGTCCGTGGGAAGAAACGGATGCAGAGGAATGCTATATATACGCAAAAGATCCGCGAGTAGGTCCGATTGCAGGGTGGCCTGTACACACAAGTGAAGAGGACAGCAGACAGGTTATTAGGAATGTGCTGATGGTACCGGAGACCTACGCTATTGTGCTAAAGGAAACAGGACTTCCCATTGGCAGCATCGGCCTTCACCACAATGACCTTGCAGAAAAGGAGGATGAGGCGGAGCTTGGTTATTGGCTGGGAGTTGATTATTGGGGACAGGGTCTTGTGCCGGAAGCGGCAAGAGAGCTGCTGCGTCATGCCTTTGAGGATCTAAAGCTTGTTCGCATCTGGTGTGGTTATTATGATGGCAACGACAAATCAAAGCGTGTTCAGGAAAAGCTTGGGTTCAAGTATCAATGGACTACTGAGGATGTGCCAGTTCCGCTGATGGGTGAAATAAGAAAGGGACACGTAAGCTTACTAACGAAAGACGAATGGAAAAACCTCATCACACTATATACACCATCTTTGGAAGATCTTTGGTTTCGACAGAAAATGATGGCAGATATGGAAACCATGTCGTATAACCTGGCATGGGGAGGTACAATTCCTTTTCCGAAAGAGGAGTGGCTTGGATGGTATGATTTTTGGATTACAAATCATGAGGGCAAACGTTATTACAGATATTTAAAGAATAACGCTGGGCATTTTATTGGAGAGCTTGCCTATCATTACGATAGTGATCGAAAGCTTTATCTCGCAGATATCATAGTCTATGCTCCATATAGAAAAAAAGGCTATGGCGGAATTGGATTGGATTTGCTGTGCAATGCCGCTAGACAGAATGGCGTAAAACTGCTCTATGACGATCTCGCCATAGATAATCCGGCAATCACAATGTTTCTAAAGAATGGATTTATGGAAGAATACAGAACACACGAAATTATCATGCTAAAAAAAGAACTGTGAAGATAGATTTTTTGCTTTTCTTGGGAATCTGTGCAATTAAAACAGTGGATATAGTTGCAATAGTGGCTTGCTTTAAGAGTTAGGACGGTGAGAACTATCACCTTTTTTATTCTTAACAAGTGGCGCAGGCGAAGCCTGAGACGTCTTGTTTATAACGAGTACCGCTCCAAAGCGTGCGATATCGCGTTGTCAGAATAGAGGAAAAATAAGGGAAGTAATAACAGAAAAGAAGAAGTAAAACTAAATACAAAAGGCGCTTATTCAATAAATTCATATAGCTTGACGATAAAAGGAGAAGAGGATACTATCAAAGAAAAGATTTTCAATAAATTCATAACATTACCCATGAGTTCTCCAAATAAGGTTTTCTTTGCAATTTATAGAACTGAGAGCTTTTAGAAAATTAGCTCTCGCTCTTTCAATTCTGTAGATTGCAGAGTTTATTTTACCGTTTTGCAAATCTCTGCGGTTTTAACTAAGTTCATTCCTGCTCCCGGGTCTCAGCTTCTCGCAGGGCACGCTGTATGAAGGCGGTCATATTTTTTTTGGGGGGGAGAATAAAAATATAAATAATTGAACAATGAGAGTCGCGTGCTAAGGCATTTGGTACAGTAAATACTGTGGTGTATGTAAAAATCTTTCCATGGAGATTTCTGGATGAATATGATATTAATACCATTCGTGCAAATATTGCTTTGGATATGGTTTCTGGGATGTACGATTACATGGCGCTTCGGGAAACGAATTCTTGTTGAAGGAATGGGAATTCAGAGCGCAGAGTTTGCCATGCTTTGCCTGTATAGCATAGGACTGATTAGTTATCATTTTTTTCAGCCTACAGGTAAATGGATTTTGTTCACGATCCTTGTGTTGTGGTTTACGATTCAGTTTTTTTGCCATTGGTATTACACTATATTTGGTGCCTCCGAAAGAAAACTGAAGGGGTACAATGCGTGCTTTATAGGCACGCTAAGGCTCGTTCCTATGAATGAAAAACGCGTGATACCGGACTTGTATCATATTGTTCTTCATATATTTATATTGTTAAACGGCATACTTTGCTTGCTGTCTCGACATCCCACTTAAAATAATCCGATTCCGTTTCTCAGATATATGCTTCAGGTTATTTTGGCTTGTTATAAAGAACTTGAAGAGAGCGTCGGATTAATGAATGAAAATGGAAATGGCAGCACTATATGACGTTAATGTTCGTACAATCAACTAGCATATTAAGAAAATTAATTCTGATGCAGAGCTTGAGGAAGATTGAACTATCCGGAAATTCCGGATAGTTCAAGAGGAAGGATTTTGTCAGGTTGGACGTGACATTAAGCACTATAGCGCCCAATTGATTATTGCTCTAGGCTAAAAGTTAATTCTGATCGTGAGATATACAGATAAACCTTACAAGGGATTAACAAATTGAATGGCAGTACCGAAAGGAAATATTGTAAAAAGTGATATGAATGTCTCGAAGAATTATCTTAGCGCGAAGAAAATGCGTTCACTGGAGAGAGTTGTACCAGCTTCTTGATTTCATCTATTGTTTACAAATACTCTTTAAAAAACTATAATAAAAGTGTAATTGTAAATGGAGTGATAAAATGAACGCTTTGGAAAAACACTTTTTAGAAAATAATATTATTACCAATAAACAGGCGGAAGAGATAGGCATAAAAAGGCATATCTTAGCTTCACTTGTTCATAAAGGCGAGCTGGAGAGAGTTAGAAATGGTGTTTATAAGAAAAAGGATGCCATAGATGATGACTTTGCTGTTATATCTGTTAATAATGAGCAAATGGTATTTTCTTTTCATACAGCTTTGTATCTTCTTGGATTTAGTGACAGAACACCGAATGTTTTTCATATCAGTGTGCCGCAGGGATATAATGCAGGGCATATCAAACGTAAATTTCCTAACATCAAGGCACATTATGTAAAGAGAGATTTTTTTCATTTAGGAGCTATTAAGATAAAAACACCGATTGGCTCACCTGTAAAATGTTATAACATGGAAAGATGTATTTGCGATATTGTTTTGGAAAGAAAATCCATTGATAAGCAGATATTTATAGATGCAATGACTGGATACTTTAAGAGTAAAGATAAGAATATCAGAAATCTTATTAAATACAGCAGGATTCTTGGAATTGAAGATGAAATCAGAAAATATATGGAGGTTTTATAAATGATAGGTTCGGAAGGTTTGAAAGGAAAAATAAGAAATATTGCAAACTCTAAAAACCTCAGATCACAGGAAGTTCTGCAAATGTTTTTCTTTGAAAGATTCTTAGAAAGACTGTCAAAATCTAAGTATAAATTTAATTTTGTCATCAAAGGCGGACTTCTTATATCTTCTATGATTGGGATTGATAACCGTACTACGATGGATATGGATACCACTATAAAAGGCGTGCCATTGAAGGAAGAAGTCATACGAAATATTATTTCAGAAATCATAAATGTAGAGGTAAATGACGGCATAGAATTTGAAATAACGAATATAAGCCATATACGAGAAGATGATGAATATGAAAACTTCAGAGTACATTTAATAGCTAACTTTGACAAGATTAAAAATGACATGAAGATTGATATTACAACAGGAGATACCATAACACCAAAGGAGATTGAATATCTATATCCTTGTATGTTTCAAGAGGAAAGTCTTAGGGTTTTGGCATATCCACTTGAGACGATATTGGCTGAAAAATATGAGAGCGTTATTAAAAGAAATATCTTCACAACAAGGATGAGAGATTTTTACGATCTATATAATTTATACAATCTAAGAAAAGAGGAAATTGATTTTGACATTCTAAAACAGGCGATTATTTCAACTGCAAACAGAAGAGGAAGTTTTTCGCTTATGAAACAGGCAATGGAAATTATTAAGGACATAAAAGAGGACGATTATCTTA
>CALHIC010000165.1 GCA_938030845.1 uncultured Oribacterium sp.
TCTTTTTCGCAAATCTCCCGTAGCTGTAAATATCGGTATCATACTCTACTGTATTCTGATTTTCTGGGAAATCATGACCGCTAAAATCGGGGTAAAAAACAGCATGCTCTATCCCGCTCCGGAAAATGTTTTTAGCGTTTTTCTGGGAGACCATCAAAAGATCCTGCAGGGTGTATTCAGTTCTTTGCAGCTTCTGTTTATTGCTTTTATTATCGCTACCGTACTGGGGGTATCCCTAGGACTGTTTGTGGGCTTGTCCGACCATTTAAGCAGAATCGTCCTTCCTATCGTCCGGGTTATCAGCCCCATTCCGCCGATTATTTATTCTCCCTATGCCGTGGCATTACTGCCGACCTTTAGGGTAGCTGCGATTTTTGTGGTCACCTTAACCATTTTCTGGAGCTTGTTCATGAATATGGTATTAAGCGTTCGGGAGATTGATCCCAAAATCATG
This sequence comes from uncultured Oribacterium sp., assembly GCA_938030845.1. Lineage (GTDB taxonomy): Bacteria > Bacillota > Clostridia > Lachnospirales > Lachnospiraceae > Oribacterium. Next base: position 455 of record CALHIC010000165.1, read on the forward strand.
AACTCCGCAAAGACCTTAAATGTCAGCAAGTTCAGTATGATTGTGGATGTGTTAATCCCCTACAGTTTGCCGGGGCTGATTAACAGCATTTCCGTTTCCATTTCCGCCTCCTTTTTGGTTCTTACGGCGGCGGAAATGATTGGAGGAACTTCCGGTCTTGGCTGGTACATCAAGTATCATTCGGATTTTGCAAATTTTGATAAGGTCGTTTTCGGCATTTTCATGATCGGCCTTGTGGTGACCATTTTGAATTTTGGTGTAAAATCCCTCAGAAGAGTGTTGGTGCCTTGGAAGTAAACAGGAAATTGAAGTAAGGAGTCTTATGGACGGATTTAATGAGCGTGTGCACGCATATATTCCGGCAAAATACTATCATTATCTGAAAGAGTATTTTGGAGAAAGAGGGAAAAGAGCATTTTTACATGCGGTGCAGTACTATGGAACCCAAAGAGGAAGAAGAATGGCACAAAGAGCCATCAGAGACGGGGTTGAGCTGACACAGGAAAATTACAATTATTATGGAGAATGGATTAATACGGAGGAAATCAAGAGGGAAGGCATTGAAAATCGTGCTGAGCTTACCCCGGATGGTGTGATGAAAATCAGTTCCTGCCCCTGGTATACCCAGTTTCGAGACATGAACAGCCGAGAGGCCGGGGCGCTTTATTGTAAAGATTTGGACGCCTCCATTTCCAGAGGCTTTAACCCGTTTTTAGGCTATGAAGTGGAAAAAACTCTACATGAGGGAGAGTACTGCATTCATCACCTTCGCAGCGGAAACA
>CALHIC010000166.1 GCA_938030845.1 uncultured Oribacterium sp.
AGAATCAGCAGAAACAACAGGAGATAGAGACTGCTGAAAAGAGAAGGGCTTCCCAGATTGATATAGAAAAGTGTCACAAGGCAAAGCAGAAGGGAAAAGGGCTTAGCAAAGGCGGCTTTGCTTTTCAAAAGTCTTCCCAAAAGGAAGAAAAGAGAGCCAAGAAGAAAGCTTGGAAACTGCCAAAGCAATTGCCCGCGGATGGGATCCATTTGTCCAATCAGAGGAATACTATGGATTTCATCGGGAAGAATGGCGGTGGCCATCAGAAAAAAGCCGAAGAAATTCGCCATAAAGTGGCTGATGCCCTGTCCCAAGAGTGAGCTAAGCTTTTTTGGCAGACCGTAAAATTTTTGATTGATTTGTCCGCCCATACTTTTGATAAAAAAGAGGAGGCCGATGGCAAAGGGAATGATGTAATAAAAGATACGGAAAAGTAGCAGCCAGCTTGCCGCCTCATTTCTATTTACGGAAAAATGTAAAAGACCGCTCATCATCATTAAGTCAAAGCTTCCAAGACTTCCGGGAATCATGGAAACGATGCCGATACAAATGGAAATAAAGAACAAAGGAAGAGTATTCAAAAGGGAAACGCTGTAGCCCAGTGTTCTTCCGCAGTAAAAGAAAAAGCAGGAAACAAAGCCCCAATCTAGGAGGGAAGTTGCGATTAAAGCCAGAATCTTTTTCTTAGATAGATTTCCAAAGTAGGACCAGTTTTTTCTGGTAGAAAGAAAAAGCAAGACCGGAAGAATCAGAGAAGCCAGAAGGAGGACAAAACTGTAGGGTCTTAAAACGGCATTTTTCTGAACGAAAAACAAGAGCCCGAAGGATAGCAGGGAATAGAGGGAAAGCCCGGACATAAAATAAGGCATCACCTTGGAAATGCCCTGCATGGTTTCTTCGCCTTTATCCTCTTCCGTAAAATAACTGTAGCGAAGTCCCACATCCACAAGACCGGCAAAGCCGATCAGGTTGTTTAAACTGTTGATGGTCCAGCTGCTTTCTATCAGCTTCCCTAAAGAAATCTTCTTTTTCAGCTCCTTACAGAGGATAAAGTCGTAAAGCATCATCGGAGAAACCGAAAGAGTTCCGAGTACAAGAAGACTAAAAATTTGGAGGGGAGACAG
>CALHIC010000167.1 GCA_938030845.1 uncultured Oribacterium sp.
GTGATTTATCGCTTTTCAACAATATAGCCTGTAACAGGGGCACGCTCCCGCTAACTTCGCCTCGCAGGGGTTCTAAGCTTTTATAGTACAAAAGCCAAGAACCCGCGGGCTCAGATTGCCCCTTATTACAGGCTATATTTCGAAAAGCAAAAGTGCTCCAGACTTCTTATCGCTACTTCAGCGTTTCTTTTTTATATGTTTTCTTTCTCTTGTTTTGAAAAATTATAGCTCCAAAGCCTTAACCTGTTACGTCAAAGAATAAATTCTCCAGTGCTTCTTCGTAGAGCTTTACCGTATAGAAATTCTTCAGCTTAGACTGTACTTTGTCGTTCTTCTCCGGTGTGAAGACCAGCTTTTCTTCATTATTACTGCTCAGCTTTTTCACAGGATAACGTTTCATTGCCTGTAAGCTATCATCCGGCTCGGTAAGATATAATGCGGTTAATTCTCCGTAGATATCCCACTCTGCACCGTAAACTACGGCAATCTGATTTCCGCTTGTATTAAAGCCGCTATGCTCCAGAAGCAGAACCTCTCCTTTTTGTAAATATTCCAAAACCGTCTCGGAAAAGTCGGAAGGATTGACTTCCTGCTCATCAAAGAGAGCTTCATTTCTTAAGTTCTGGGGAAGTGTACTGTTCTGTGCTTCCTCTCTTCCCAGGTTGGAAGCGGAAGCTGTTACTTCTGAACGAGAGAGGGTGGAAGCGCTGGCTCTTTGGCTTTGACCGGTTTCCTGTGTCTTTGGATACAGGGCATAAGCACTGGCTCCTGAAGGAGCATTGGCCTCGGTATAAAGCTCATCCAGACTATGTAGTTTTCCAAAGATTTTTGCCTTAAAGCTTCCGATCTGCGGTGTTTTTCCCTGTAATTTCACCACTGCATCACTTCTTTGTAAAAAGGCATGCCGTAAAGCATCTCGCTCTGCCGCATAGTAGCTTAATCTGGAAATATAGTTCTCTTCTCCTGCGCCGTATACTCTTTCCGCCACATTCACTGTATCATAGAAGCCGGAAGAAGCGGTATAGGGAATGCTTTCAAAGGCGTAAGTATTCTTTGCAATAACCAGATTCTCATCTTTTCTGAAGCTTCCTGCATATAAATCGATATCCTTGGCAAATAAAGCGAATCTGCTTTCTCCCTTCTTATAAATCACTTGAAGGCGACTAGGCTCTGCTAAACCGTTTTTAAATTTCTCCTGAGTCTCTTGGAAAGCCGCCTCTCTCTTAGCCTGCTCCTGTCTTAAACGCTCAGCATTTTCACGATTTCTCTGCTCTTGTGCTTCTCTTGCCTTTCTCGCAGCCTCTTTTTGTTCTGCTCTCTGCCTATCCAGGCGTTCTTGTTCCTGCTTAGCACGTTCCCTAGATCGCGCCTCAATTTCTTGTTTTCTACGTAGCTCATTTTGCAAATGGAAGCTATACAGCTCTTCTCTTGTTGCAAAGGGATTCTTGGTAGAGGGATTATAGCTGGTCTGCCAAGCACTGCTGCTTGAACCGGAGGAACTTCCGCCTCCGGAAGAACTTCCCCCGCCGCCGGAACCGCCACCGGAAAAGCTTCCGCCACCGCCACCGGAGCTGGAACCGCCACCTCCGCCGCCGGAGCCTCCTGCACTCTTCACAACGCCGGAGAACTTCACCGCTCCTGCATTGGCCTCTGCCGCCTGGGACTGGGAAGCTCCTGTAGTCTCAGACTTTACCTGTGCCACAAGACTTACGATTTCCTCCAGGCTCTTTCCTTCTTTTCTGGCCTGCTCCGCTACCGCTTCCTTCTCTTTCGTGCTTTGTACGCCCTTGGAAAGGTCGAACAATGGCTCGCCCTTCTCGTTGGCGCACTTTCCGCCCTCCTGAACAAAGAAGCCGTCCGGTGTCTTTTCATTGTGATACATTCTTCCGGAATCACCGGCAAAGTAATAACAGTAGCCGTCAACCCACTGCCAACCTGTTGCCATCTTTCCTAAAGAATCCGCCTTGGTGTCTAAGAAGAACCATTTTCCGTCCTTCTCCATCCATCCGCTTTTTAAATTTTTGCTCTGGGGATCCACAAAGTACCACTGTCCCTTGCTTTCCACCCAGCCGGTCTTCTCCTGACCGTTTCCGTCCACGTACTTCCAGTTGTTTCCATCCTGTTGCCATCTTCCTTCAGAAGCCGCAGTACCCTGTCCCTCCGCGAAAGCCTGTCCGCTAAACAAACCAAGCAGAATGGCAGTAGCCAAGGGGAACAGTACTCTGTCTATTCCTTGTTTCTTCATTTTGCCTCCATTCCGGAAAAAAGAAGGACCTCCCTGACCGACTTTTCTCTATCCCTAAGGGGTAATCCGGGCCCTGCATTGTGTTGCAAAGCCTTTAGCCAACGTAACCGTTTTTTAACTACTCCCTTAAACGCTCTATACCTCTAAAAAGGTCGAGGCCAATGTTTCGCAAAGCTCTCGTTGATACAAGAGGAAAATGCTTTATCTTAAACTGCAAAGCCGGAAAATGCGTAACATTCCTCGACGGAAGACTCTCCTTCGTCTCTAAATCCGAAATCCCTGGAAGAATCCGTCTTTATTATAATCGGCAAGGTTTTTGACAAGATAAGTGTTTGATTTAATTTTTTATTTTCTGAGGTTCCCGATTTGCGTTTTTCATCTTCTCTATTTAAAATAAAAAAATCGAAAAAAAGATTTTCCGAAGAAAAGGAGGCAAAATGAATACCGATATCCTGCAATTCCAGTCCGATTACCAAGAGGCTTGCCATGAAAATATCTTAAAGCGCCTGACAGAAGAATATAGAAAGCCCTATCCCGGCTACGGAAGCGACAGCATTTGCGAAGCTGCCAAAGAAAAAATTCGAAAGGCCTGTCAATGCCCTACCGCTCAGGTGGAATTTCTTGTGGGCGGAACCCAGACCAATGCTACGGTGATTGACTCCTTCCTCCCTTCCTACCAAGGCATACTCTGTGCGGACAGCGGACATATTGCAGTGCATGAAGCGGGAGCCATTGAACTGACAAGGCACAAGGTGCTCCCCTTAAAGGGAAAAGACGGAAAGCTCTCTCCGAAAGCGCTGGAAGACTTTCTTTCCGACTTTGCCTTGGACGAAAACAAAGCCCACACCGTCCAGCCCGGCATGGTTTACCTGTCTCAGCCCACAGAATACGGCAGTCTGTACAGCAAGGCAGAGCTTACCGCCATTTCCGAGCTTTGTAAAAAGCATCAGCTGCTGCTTTTCGTAGACGGTGCCCGACTGGCCTATGCCCTTGCCGCTCCGAAAAATGACCTCAGCCTTCCGGATCTGGCCAAGCTTTGCGACGTCTTCTATATCGGAGGCACCAAGTGTGGTGCCATGTTCGGAGAAGCGGTGGTGATTCCGGATGCCGGTAGACTTCCTC
>CALHIC010000168.1 GCA_938030845.1 uncultured Oribacterium sp.
ACGGAGCCCTTTCTCTGGATAGACTTAGTAAGGAGATGGAAGGTAACATTCATAGAAGTAACGTGGAATGGACCTTGGTGGATAAGGACGGGAAAATTCTACAGCATAAGGGGAAGGACAATCTGAGCGGAAAGACTGTGGGCGATTTTGATCCTACGGAAAACGGTGGAAAAATTGCTTTCCGAGGCAATCTTCACGGTTTACTGCCTGAGGAGCATATCTTTGCCCAGGCACCGATTCAGAGAAATTATCAAAATCTGGCCTATCTGATTTTGCATAAATCCGTAGCGGGAATAGAGCAGGAAAAAGCCATGCTGCTCAGCATTTTCTATAGAGGCTTTCTGGCTGTGGCAGTCCTGTCTCTTTCCATTTTTTTCGTTTTTTATTTCTGGGTTTATCAGCCATTGGGGAAAATTACGGCAGGGGCGGTACACTACGCGGCAGGAGAATATTTGTATCGGATTTCCGTCGGTGGAGGGGATGAAATGTCCTACCTTGCGGATACTCTGAATTTTATGGCGGAGGAAATTCAAAAATCCGATGACTACCAAAGGCAGTTTATTGCCAATGTTTCCCATGACTTTCGCTCCCCGCTAACCTCTATAAAGGGCTATTTGGAGGCTATGCTGGATGGAACTATCCCCAAGGAGGCGGAGGAAAAATATTTGCTTCGGCTGATTTCCGAGACGGAGCGCCTGAGTAAACTGACTCAGTCTATGCTGAGTTTAAACAAGCTGGATCAGGGAAGCTCCTTGAATCGGAGTAACTTTGATCTAAACCGAATGATTCGAGAGGTATGTGCCAGCTTTGAAATGCAGTGTCAGAAGAAAAAGCTGGGATTTTCTCTGGTATTTGCAGAGAAAAAACAGATGGTCAATGGGGATTATCCGAAGATACAGCAGGTCTTTTACAATCTTTTGGACAATGCGGTAAAATTCTCCAGGGAGGATTCGGAGATTCAGATTCGGACGGAGCAAAAAGGTACGAAGGTACTGGTGGGCATTAAGGATCAGGGCATCGGAATTCCCAAGAAGGATTTGGGGAAGATTTGGGAGCGTTTTTATAAGACGGACATTTCCAGAGGAAAGGATAAAGCCGGTACAGGATTGGGACTGGCCATTGTAAAAAGTATTATCGCTGCCCACGGGGAAAACATTGACTGTGTTTCCACGGAAGGCGTGGGGACGGAATTCAGCTTTTCACTTCCCGCAATGGAAAGGGTAGAAGAGTAAGATAGCAGGGCTTTAGAGGAATGCAAGATGGAAGAACATTTTATTCGAGAGAAAATCGTAGGTCCTAAGGGAAAATGGAAAAAAAGGCTGAAGAAGGCGGTACTGATTCTGCTTTCCGGCGGACTTTTTGGTATAGCGGCAGCCTTTTCCTTCTTTTTTCTGGGAAAACGCCTTTCCCAAGGAGAAGGGGAGCAGGCGAAGGAAAGCATTGCCCTGGTGGAAGAAAGTACGGAAGCGGCATCAGAAAGCGTGGCGGAAACCGAAGCCATTGAAGATGTTGTACAGTCAGAGCTGCAAAAGTTTGATTTCTCCGTTTCCAGCTATGACAGCCTGATGTCCAATGCAAAAACGCTGATTTCCGAAGGGGAAAAATCCTTGGTAGAGGTCAGTATTCATACTCCCGGAGAAGATTCTCTCAGTGAAGCAAACCAGCATTGTACCGGGGTGATTTTAAAAAAGACCAAAGAAGAGGCGGTGATTCTCTTTCTGGGAGAGGCCAAGGCAGGGGCAGGCTACGAGGTCACCTTTAACCGGGAAAAAAAGCTTCCCGCCACTCTTCGGGGGAAAAGCGGCAGGGATCGATGGGTGGTTCTCACCGCAGAGCTTTCTTCCCTAACGGATAAGGAGTGGGAGAAAATTCAGGAAATGCCCAGAGGGAATTCCAGACTTCTGCAAAAGGGCGACACGGTACTGCTTTTAGGCTCCCCCTTGGGACAGGCCTATTCCTCGGCTTTAAGCACCATCGGCGTTTTGTCCTATGACAAGGCTTCGGAGGACAGGGTTTGGGAAGAAATCAAGATGCAGTTCTCCGGAGAAGAAAACAGCACAGCCTTTGTTTTAAACACAAAGGGGGAATGGGTAGGCTTCTACACGGAGGCAGAGGACAGAAAAGCAGGAAGACAGATTATCGGAATATCGGATGCGTTAGAAAGTCTGGAACGACTCAGTAATGGAGGAATTCTTCCCTATTTCGGTGTAAAGATTCAAAACAGTTCCAAGACCATGCAGGAGCTGGGAATTCCGGAAGGAGTTTATGTCACGGAGGTGGTGGAAGACAGTCCCGCCTACTCTGTTGGAATTCTCCCCGGGGATATTATCAAAAAATTGAACGGAAAGAGCGTTGACACCGGCAAGGCTTTTCAGGATACTTTGCAGGAACAGGCGGAAGGAGCGGTTGTTCCCGTGGAACTTCTCCGTTATAATGGAAAAGAGTATGTAGAGTTAGTGCTTTCTTGCCCTATACAGGCAAGGTAGGAAGGAAAAAATATGGAACGAGTTCCTAACCCCAATCGCTTTATTGAGAATTTCCGAGATGGGCTTCGGGTGAATAATGTGTATCTTGTGAAAACCAAGAATGCAGCGGTGACAAAAAACGGAAAGGAATACTTGAATGTCTGCCTGCAAGACAGAACCGGCACCATTGATGCCAAGGTATGGGAACCCAATTCTCCGGGGATATCGGACTTTTCTCCCATGGACTATGTGTACGTGGAGGGAAATGTCAGCATTTACAACGGGGTAAATCAGCTAAGTATTCAGCGCCTGTCGGTGGCTTCCGAGGGAACCTATGCGGCAGAGGATTTTTTACCGGTGAGTAAGCATGACCGGGAAGAAATGGGTAAGGAACTTTTTGCTCTGATTAAGACCGTACAGAACCCTTATTTACAGAAGCTGTTACAGAAGCTTTTTGTGGAGGATAAGGAATTTTACAAATGCTTTTCCTTCCATTCCGCTGCAAAATCCGTGCATCACGGCTATGTGGGGGGACTTTTGGAGCATACCCTGTCTGTTGCCAAGCTTTGCGATTTTTATGCAAGACACTATGGGGATATCAATAGAGATATTTTGTTAAGCGCGGCTCTTTGCCATGATATCGGAAAAACCAAGGAGCTTACTCCCTTTCCGAAAAATGATTATTCCGATGAGGGACAGCTTTTAGGGCACATCTTAATCGGTTACACCATGCTTTCGGAAAAGATTCAGGAGATTCCCGATTTTCCGGAGAATGTGAAGACAGAGTTTTTACACTGCATCCTGTCCCATCATGGGGAATTGGAATACGGTTCTCCCAAGAAGCCGGCTACCATGGAAGCTTTGGCCCTTGCCTTTGCAGACAATACGGATGCAAAGCTCCAGACTATGAGAGAGTTTATCGAGCAGGGAGAGAAGTCCGGAAAGGCGAAGGAAGGGAATGGTTGGATCGGATACAATAAGCTCTTGGAGAGCAATGTGAGGAAGAGTATG
>CALHIC010000169.1 GCA_938030845.1 uncultured Oribacterium sp.
CTTTATGGCTTTTTTTATTTCGTTCTTGCTAAACTGCATGGGAGATAGTTGTTTAAAATTTTGGAAAGCTTTAAAAACTATACAAAATAGCAGGAAAAATTCAGCAAATCAGACTATGTATATAGAAATTTACTATATAAAGTCGAAAAAAATTGCTATAGAGCATAATTCTGGATAAAATATTCACAATCAAACATTTTTCTTTAATGAAAAGGAGAAAAGCCATGAGTGTTTTACAGGATTTTATTGGAAAAGGGAATACGTTCCTTGGGAGCTTTCTGCTGATTTTCCTGCTGTGTGGAACCGGAATCTACTACACGATTCGCCTGCGTTTTATTCAGCTAAGACGCCTTGGAGAAGGATTTAAGCTGGTTTTCGGACACTTTTCCCTAAAGGGCGAAAAGCATGAAAAAGGAGAGATGTCTCCCTTCCAGGCCATTGCAACAGCCATTGCGGCCCAGGTAGGAACCGGTAATCTGGCAGGTGCTGCAACAGCGATTGTCAGTGGAGGCCCGGGTGCAATTTTTTGGATGTGGGTATCCGCTTTTTTTGGAATGGCAACCATCTATGGCGAGGCTGTATTGGCTCAGGTGTATAAAGAAGAGAAGGATGGCGATATAACCGGAGGTCCTGTATATTACATTAAGGCTGCATTTTCCGGTGCCCTTGGTAAGGTTTTGGCCGGACTCTTTGCGGTATTCATCATCTTGGCTTTAGGCTTTATGGGAAATATGGTGCAGTCCAACTCTATCGGTGCAGCGTTCCAGGAAGTCTTCCATATTATGAACTTTGAAATTCCTCCTATAGCTATCGGTGTCTTTGTTGCAGCGATTGCAGCCTTCATCTTTCTTGGCGGAACCAAGAGACTGGCAGCTGTACTGGAGAAAATTGTTCCGCTTATGGCAGGCGTATATATTCTGGGCGCAGTAGTCTTTATCCTTATGCATATCACCGCTTTACCGGGAGCATTGGCATCTATCTTTATCGGTGCTTTTAATCCTCAGGCAGTAACCGGTGCGGCACTTGGTATCACCGTTCGCAAAGCTATTCGTTTCGGTGTTGCAAGAGGACTCTTCTCTAACGAAGCAGGAATGGGATCCACTCCTCATGCTCATGCCAGAGCAAAGGCGAAGTGCCCGGATGATCAGGGGCTTTGCGCAATGGTTTCCGTATTTATTGATACCTTTGTTGTTTTGAATTTTACGGTATTCGTTATTTTAACCAGCGGTATCTATGGACAGCTGGATCCTGCAACCCAGAAGCCTCTGTATACCGGTATTGCTTTAACCCAGAGAGCCTTTGTAGCGGGCTTCGGTAATTTTGGACATTTCTTTGTAGCCATTTGTCTGTTCTTCTTTGCTTTCTCCACTGTTTTGGGATGGCATTTCTTCGGAGCGGTAAATGTACAGTACCTCTTCGGAAAGAAGGCGGTAACTCTTTACTCCCTGATTGTTGTAGCTTGTATTATTGTAGGAACAACATTAAGGGTAGATTTGGTTTGGGATATGGCGGACTTCTTTAACGGTCTGATGGTTATTCCGAATGTATTGGCTCTGCTTGCTCTATTCCGCGTAGTGAAAGAGCATGTGAAAAAATAAAAGAAATATAGGATGAATAATCCTTTTTTCTAATTCTATTCCTTAAATAGTAGTAAAGAAAAAAGTGCTGCCCGGCAGCACTTTTTTCTTTCGTATTTGTTATGGCTATTTCAGACTTTCGTCTAGGGTAATTTGATTATACCTTGGAGATCTTCTTTTGTGAAATTGGACAATTCCATAAAGCTTTGGACTTATAGAAACTTACTATGGATAAAAAGGTAATTTTTATAGATGTTTTGTTAAAACGTGCTAAATCAATATTTTGCAATACGAATTCATCAATATAAAAATTTTTTTGATAATATAAAAAACATTTCGTAGAAAATACTTATAGAATAAAACAATATATAAGATGATTTTGTTGAAAAACTCTACAAGTGTTGTTAAAATGCTGACAAGCACCATAAATAAGGCATGTTCAGAGAGCGCGAAAGCCACCGAAGAGGCAAGTTGTTGAAAAACAATGAATCTTTCAGGTAAAAGGATGAATATGTTGGGGACTCTGAATCTAATGAAACAGGGGATGCGAGAAAATTCTCGTTCCCCTGTTTTGTGTTCTTAGAAAGGAGAAGTGTAATGAGAACCTTAGTGATTGTTACCAATAACCCTTTGGTGAAGGAAAATGTACCGAAGAAATATCCAAGCGTGAAGATAGAGATTGACTACAAGGAGATTTCCTTCATGGATACCCTTAAGGCGGTACGGGATATGGTACATATGGGAGGAAAGATTCTGACCCATCCTTTGGATGGCTCCATTAAACCCAATGAAACTCCCTACGAATCCGTACTTCTGGACAAGACACCGGAGGAAGGATTTGATATGAAGTCCCTGGATTTGATCGAGTATGCCTTGAATACCTGTGAGAAGTTCGAAGAAAATGAACGAATTCACGAGGAAAAGGTACAGAAGGATTTCCAGACCTTGGACTGGACCCTGCTGGACAGCGGTCTAGAGTCCCTAGTGTTACATTAAGGACATAAAGGAGCAGTTAGGCATTGTGCTTGGCGCTTTTTATGAATCATACTTAAAAGGAGGAAATGAAAGTGAAGCTGGAATTAGGTAAGATTTTCATTAATGACATCCAGTTTGCCGAGAAAACAGAAATCAAAGACCACGTTCTCTATGTATCCAAGAAAGAACTGAGCGAAGTTTTTCTGTCAGAAGAGAAGATTAAAGAAGTGGAATTTGATGTGGCAAGACCTGGTGAATCCGTTCGTATCACACCGGTTAAGGATGTGATTGAGCCAAGAGTAAAGGTAGAAGGAAAGGGCGGCGTATTCCCCGGAGTGGTTGCTCCTGTAGATACCGTAGGATCCGGAAAGACCTATTGCTTAAAGGGAATGGCAGTAATTACTGCAGGACCTATCGTTGGTTTCCAGGAGGGTGTTATCGATATGTGCGGACTTGGAGCAGAGTATACTCCATTCTCCAAGACTGTAAACCTCACCTGTGTATGCAAGCCGGTAGAGGGAACAGAGTCCCATGACTACGAGCAGGCTGTTCGTTTGGCAGGCTTGAAGACCGCTGCATTTATTGCTGAGAAGGCTAAAGAGCTTACTCCTGATGAGACTAAGGTATATGAGACCTTGGATCTGATGGAAGGCGCTAAGGCATTCCCGGATCTTCCAAGAGTTGGATATGTGCAGATGCTTCAGTCCCAGGGATTGCTTCATGACACCTATGTTTACGGCGTAGATGCGAAGAAGATTCTTCCCACCATTCTGTATCCGACAGAGTCTATGGACGGCGCTATCATTTCCGGAAACTGCGTATCCGCTTGTGATAAGAACCCAAGCTATGTTCACGAGAACAACCCTGTTATAGAGGATCTTTTCGAAGAGCACGGTAAGACCATTAACTTTGTGGCTCATATCATTACCAACGAGAACGTTTACCTTGCTGATAAAGAGCGTTCCTCCAACCAGACCGCTAAGCTCTGCAAGATGCTTCACTTAGATGCGGTAATCATCACTGAGGAAGGATTCGGAAACCCGGATACCGACTTAATCATGAACTGTAAGAAGATTGAGGCTGAGGGAATCAAGACTGTAATCATCACGGATGAGTACGCAGGAAGAGACGGAAAGTCTCAGTCCTTGGCAGATGCGGATGTGGCAGCCAATGCTTTAGTTACCGGTGGAAATGCTAACCAGCTTATCACCCTTCCAAAGTTGGATAAGGTAATCGGAACTCTGGATTACATGACCAAGATTGCGGGAGCTAGTGATACTACAGTGAAGGCTGACGGTTCCTTGGAAGTAGAAATTCAGGTTATTACCGGTGCTACCTCTGAGGTTGGCTTTAACAAGCTGAGTGCAAGATAAGGAGAAGAAAATGGGAAAATTAAAGGTTGTTCAATATATTAACCAGTTCTTCGCTCAGGTCGGTGGAGAGGATAAGGCAGACTATCCTATGGAGTACCATGAGGGCGCTATGGGACCGGGACTTGCTTTTCAGCAGGCTTTCGGTGATGAGGCTGAAATCGTTGGAACCATCGTTTGCGGAGATAGCTACTTCGGTGAGAATACCGATAAGGTAAAGCCGGAGATTTTAAAGAAGGTTGCTGAGCTTAAGCCGGATTTATTCATTGCAGGTCCTGCATTCAATGCCGGTCGTTACGGATTTGCCTGCGCTACTATTGCTGCAGCAGTTCAGGAAGAGCTTCACATCCCTGTTATTACAGGTATGTATGTTGAGAACCCGGGAGCTGACGAGGCAAAGAGCAAGATTTATATCGTTTCTACCAAAAACAGTGCAGCCGGAATGAGAGATGCTGTGAAGAAGATGGCGCCTCTTGGCTTGAAGCTTGCCAGAGGAGAGAAGATCGGTTCCTCCAAGGAGGAGGGATATATCCCACAGGGAATCCGTGTAAACTTCTTCGAGGAGAAGAGAGGATCAAAGCGTGCGGTAGAGATGCTTTTGGCTAAGATTTCCGGTAAGGAATTTACCACAGAGTATCCAATGCCTTCCTTCGACCGTGTGGCTCCAATGCCCGCTATCAAGGATATGTCTAAGGCTACCATCGCTTTAGTAACCTCCGGCGGTATTGTTCCAAAGGGCAATCCGGATCATATTGAGTCTTCCAACGCTACTCGTTACGGTGAGTACAGCTTAAAGGGCGTAAATGACTTAACAGCAGAAACTTATGAGACTGCTCACGGCGGATATGACCCCAGCTATGCAAATCAGGATGCTGACAGAGTATTACCTGTTGACGTTCTTAGAGATTTAGAGAAGGAAGGAAAGATCGGAAAGCTTTACGATTACTTCTATACCACAGTAGGTAACGGAACTGCAGTAGCTTCTGCTAAGAAGTTTGCTGAGGAAATCGGTGCAAAACTTAAGAAGGACCATGTAGATGCGGTCATTCTTACCAGCACGTGAGGAACCTGTACACGTTGCGGTGCAACAATGGTAAAAGGTATCGAAGCAACAGGAATTCCTGTAGTACACATTTGTACAGTTACACCTATCTCTATGACAGTAGGTGCTAACCGTATCGTTCCGGCTATTGCTATTCCTCACCCACTTGGAAATCCGGCTATGAAGCCTGAAGAAGAGAAGGCTCTGAGAAGAAAGATTGTAGAGAAGTCCTTAAAGGCTCTTTGCACAGAAGTTTCCGATCAGACTATTTTCAAGTAAGCTTGTGTTTTGTAAAAACACTGCGTAATACTCATTCTTCAGGGCAGAGACCCTGCCCTGAAGAAATTTTTATAAGGAATATAAACCGAACACTATAACAATTATTTATTATACTTTGAATTTTTTTATCTCTAAAAAGAGAGAAAGCTATTGAGAAAGAAAAGCTGTTTTTGTTACCATAACAAAGACCATCCATATCGGCTACACACAAGATAGACGTAGTCTGTTTTGTATAATCATACATTATTAATATCTAAAGGAGAGAAAAACCATGTCCAAGATTTATGACGTGCTTATTCTGGGAGCAGGTCCCGGAGGATTGGCTGCAGGTCTTTATGCAGGAAGAGCCAGACTTTCCACCTTGATTGTGGAGAAGGGACAGGATGGCGGACAGATTGCCATTACCGATTCTATAGAGAACTATCCCGGACAGATTGTGGAAGGTGAATCCGGTCCTTCTTTGATTAAGAGAATGACTGAGCAGGCAGAGCGTTTTGGCTGTGAAAGAGCTCATGATACCATCAAGGCTGTAGAATTGGACGGAGATGTTAAAAGACTCATCGGTACCAAGGAGACCTACGAGGGTAAGACTCTGATTATTGCCACAGGAGCTAATCCACGTCCAATCGGATGTAAGGGAGAGAAGGAATTCTTAGGAAAAGGCGTTTCCTACTGTGCAACCTGTGATGCCAACTTCTTCGAGGATCTTCCCGTATTTGTAGTAGGCGGCGGAGACTCTGCGGTGGAAGAGGCTATGTATTTGACAAAGTTTGCAAGCTCCGTTACTCTTATTCACAGAAGACATGAGTTGAGAGCGGCAAAGTCTATTCAGGAGAGAGCTTTCCAGAATGAGAAGCTGCATATTATGTGGGATACCGTAGTAGAAGAGCTGTCCGGAGATGATATTCTTCAGAAGATTAAGGTGAAGAATGTAGTTACCGGAGAAGAGCAGGTATTGGAAGCCAGTGAAGAGGACGGAATGTTCGGAATTTTCGGATTTATCGGCAGAATTCCTACTACAGAGATTTTCCAGGAAACCAATCTGGAAATGGATGACAGAGGATATATCCCTACAGACGAAGATATGCACACCAATATTCCCGGCGTTTTCACCGTTGGAGATGTACGTGTAAAGAGTCTTAGACAAGTGGTTACTGCTGCTGCGGATGGTGCTATTGCAGCCACCCAGGCAGAGAAATATATTAATGAACACAAATAAAGGAGGACAAGATGTTAGAGGTTGATAAGAATACCTTCGAAGAGGAAGTGCTGAAGGCATCCGGCTATGTATTTGTAGATTTCTTCGGAGATGGATGTGTTCCCTGTGCTGCACTTATGCCATTCGTACATTCTTTGGCTGACAAGTATGAGGGTAAGTTAAAGTTCACTTCTCTGAATACTACAAAGGCTAGAAGATTGGCTATCGGCCAGAAGATTTTAGGACTTCCCGTTATGGCTATCTATAAGGATGGACAGAAGGTGGAAGAGCTGGTTAAGGATGATGCAACAGAAGAGTCCATCCAGAAGATGGTTGAAAAGTATGTTGCTTTAAACCAGTAAGCAATCGTTTCATTTGCGTATTTGACGAAAGTCATTACGATACATATCTTTAAAGAAAGGAGAGAAAAGATGGCTATTTTAAAGGGTAAAAAAGTTATCATCATCGGTGACCGTGACGGTGTACCAGGACCTGCTATTCAGGCTTGTGTAGAGACCGCCGGCGGAGAAGTAGTATTTGCTTCTACCGAGTGCTTCGTTTGAACAAGCGCAGGCGCAATGGACTTGGAAAATCAAAAGAGAGTAAAGGATTTTGCTGATAAGTTCGGACCAGAGAATCTGGTTGTTGTACTTGGCGCTGCTGAGGGGGAGGCTGCAGGACTTGCAGCTGAGACCGTTACAGCAGGAGATCCTACTTTTGCCGGCCCATTGACTGGGGTCCAGCTTGGACTCACGGTATATCATGTTTGCGAACCAGAGTTGAAGGAAGAGTTTGACGAATCTGTTTATGAAGACCAGGTTAGTATGATGGAAATGGTTTTAGATGTAGACGATATTGTCAACGAAATGAATAGTATTCGCTCTGAATATTGCAAGTACCTTTAAAACCGAGGGAGCTTTTTATGGGCTCCCTTTTTTCTCAAAATTCTTTTCAAAAAAAGTACTAAAAATAGAAAAAGAACTATCTTTTCTTTGGTAAATTTGTAAAACTTAACAATAAATTATGAGGTGATCAAAATGAATAGTGTCATTAAAGGTTCCGGATATTGTTTGGCATATACTCCCGGCTTGATGTTGCAGCACGGCTCCACCATTGTGCAGGAAAGACTGGTAAATCCTGACGGTGAGTTCTTAAAGGAAATGGGAAAGCATGTTCGTAGCTTTGAGGATTGTGTAGCTTACTGGCCAAACCAGGTATATATCGGAAACAAGACTCCCGAGGAGTTTGCCAAGGTGGAGTTCCCCTATTTCGATAAGAAGGTAGAAAATGCCAACCGTTATGGCCATTTTGGAGAGATTATGCCGGAGAACGAGTTCCTTCTTTTGGCACAGGCTTGTGACTGCTTTGAGGTTTTCTATTTGGATAAGGACTTCGTAGCAGCAAACAAGGGAGAGCTTGCTAAGGATCCTGTGATTACAGAGGCTATTTTGGCAAGAGTTCAGGAGGGCGTTGAGAACTCCGTAATCAAAGGATTTGTGGATGCTCATGAGGCAGAGCCTCTTTTCTACGAAGGAAAGCTGGTAGGATGCGTAAAGAGAGCCCATGACATTGATGTTAACCTTTCTGCAGAAGTGATGCTGGAGAACTTGATGAATAAAGCAAGCTCCGTTTTGGCTGTTCTTCACTCCTTAAAGTCCTCCAATGTAGACCCGCTTTCCATTGAATATGTTATCGACTGCTCCGAGGAAGCCTGCGGAGACGTAAACCAGAGAGGTGGCGGTAACTTTGCGAAGGCTGTAGCGGAGATTGCAGGACTGGAAAATGCTACCGGCTCCGATGCAAGAGGCTTCTGTGCAGGACCTTCTCACGCTATGATTGAGGCAGCTTCTTTGGTAAAGGCAGGCGCTTTCCATACCGTTCTTGTTATCGGTGGTGGTTGCGTACCTAAGCTTGCCATGAACGGAAAAGACCATGTAAAGAAAGAGCTTCCTATGCTGGAGGATTGCTTAGGCTCCTTCTCTGTAGTAGTTTCTGAAAATGACGGTGTTTCTGCTGAAATCAACCTGGATGTTATCGGTAGACATACCGTTGGAACAGGTGCTGCACCGCAGAATGTTATCGGTTCCTTAGTGGCCGACCCATTAGAGAAGGCAGGATTTACCGTAAATGATATAGATAAGTTCTCCCCTGAGATGCAGAACGCGGACATTACCAAGCCTGCAGGAGCAGGAGATGTTCCTATGGCAAACTATAAGATGATTGCTGCTCTTGCTGTTAAGAAGGGTTGGCTTGAGAAGGCTGATTTAGCAAAGTTCTGTGAGGAGAAGGGCTTAGTAGGATATGCACCGACTCAGGGTCATATTCCTTCCGGTGTTCCTTATGTGGGATTTGCTAAAGAAAGCATTGAAAAGGGAGATATGGAGAGAGTTATGATTATCGGAAAGGGATCTCTCTTCCTTGGCCGTATGACAAACCTCTTTGACGGTGTTTCCTTCCTGATTCAGAAAAATACCGGAAAAGGTCAGGGCGGAGCGGTATCCGAAGAAGAAATCCGTTCCTTAATCGCGAAGTCCATGAAGGAATTTGCACAGTCTATTTTGGGCGCATAGAAGAAAGGGTGAGAATTATGGCAAAAGAAATAAAAGAGCTCATTGCGGATACCTTTTTGGCTATGGCGGAAGGTTTGGAAACAGGCTCTTTTTCGAAGAAACCGAGAATTGCTTTAACAGGTATGGGCTCGGAGCACGGAGAGGAAAATTCCATGAAGGCTGCAGTGGATGCGGCTAAGGATGGGGTGGACGTACTCTATATCGGTTCTTTGAAAAATGATGCGGTGGAAACCCTTGTGGTGGACAATGATGAAGAGGGACATGACAAGATGGATGCTCTTTTAAAGGAGCATAAGATTGACGGTGCGGTAACCATGCACTATCCCTTCCCCATCGGGGTATCCACTGTGGGAAGAGCCATTACTCCTGCATTCGGCAAGGAGATGTTCATTGCCAATACTACAGGAACCTCCAGCACAGACCGTATTGAAGGAATGGTAAAGAATGCCCTTTACGGAATCATCACAGCAAAGGCTTGCGGAATCAAAGAGCCTACTGTAGGTATTTTAAATGTAGATGGTGCAAGACAGACAGAGAAGGCCTTAAAGAAATTACAGTCCAACGGCTATCCTCTTCACTTCGCAGAGTCCTCCAGATCTGACGGCGGTGCAGTGCTTCGTGGAAATGACGTTCTTCGGGGAACACCGGATGTGTTGGTGTGTGATTCCTTAACCGGAAACGTATTGTCCAAGATGCTTTCTTCCTTCAACACAGGAGGATCTTTTGAGGCCCAGGGCTTTGGCTATGGTCCGGGAATCGGAGAGAACTATAATCAGCTGGTGATGATTGTATCCAGAGCTTCCGGAGCACCGGTTTTGGCAAATGCGCTTCGCTTTGCAGGAGACCTGATCAAGGGAAATGTCTTTGGGGTAGCGAAGGAAGAGTTTGCATTGGCTAAAAAAGCCGGCTTAGATGGCATTCTTGCAGAAATCAGAGAGGCGAATAAGCCCAAGGAACAGGGAGAATCTGTTCCTATGCCGGCAAAGGAGATTGTTACCGCTGCTGTTTACGGCATTGAAGTAACAGATTTGGATGATGCGGTATTGGAGCTTTGGAAAGAAAAGATTTATGCGGAATCCGGAATGGGTTGTACAGGACCGATTATCCGTGTTTCTGAAAGCAATTTAGCAAAGTCTGAAGAGATTTTAAGAGCAAAGGGATATATTTCTTAATCTCTCTTGGAGAAAGTATATATCTTTCGGGCTGATCTCTTTCCTTTAGGAAAGATATAAAGAAAGCTCGGGAAGAAAACAAAAGGCAGGGGTTTTGCCTATACAATTTGCGCGCAATCCGGTTGTTTTGCGTACAATTTAGTTGTTATAGGCAAGCCCCGGGCCGATTGTATAAGAAGTGCAGCTGTGAGTATGACATACATTCTTGCGGTTACGCTTATTTTTGTACCCAAAAATGAAGGAAAAAGTGACAAAATTCTTATACATAAACAGACTTGTTAAAAAATAAACAAAAAAGCTCGTGACTTAAAACAAAAAATAGTAAGAAATAACTAAAAAATTTCCCTAATATCCGAAAAATATATTGAATAGTATTTAATTATCGGATATAATGTGGAAACAATATAGAGGACAGTAACAATTAAACATCAGGGGAAAGGAGGAAGAACGAAACTATCAATTTGCTTTACATTCATATTAAAAAATGAATGAATTAAAAGAAAAATAAGGAGTAGAATAATGGAAAAAAAGAGTTTGCAGTTTATGAAAGTGGTTAGCTTCTGTGGAGCTTGCATCGCTTTCTACATTGGGGCCGGATTTGCCACCATGCAAGAGATTATTCAATACGTGGCTTCTTACGGATCAAAGCTTTGGATTGTCATCGCTGTGAATGCAGCAATCTATATCTATACCGACCTTTCCTTCGCAACAAACGGAAATCGTTTGAAGCTAAAGAGAGGTGGAGATATTTACACCCACTATTGTGGAAAGTATATTGGAAACTTCTTCGACTACTTTTCAGCACTGTTCTGCTATGCCTGCTTTATCGTAATGTGTGGCGGAGCCAATGCTACAGCTGCACAGCAATGGGGACTTCCCAATGGTGTAGGAGCCGTAATCCTTACCGTATTTGTTATTGCTACCGTAATTTTCGGATTGGACGGTGTTATCGAAGCCTTAGGAAAGATTGGACCCATCATCGTATTTTTCATCCTTGTGGTTTCCGTTATCAGTATTTTTAACGGTGCAGGCAATTTCTGGGAGAATTTAAAGGCAGTAGATACCGGAAAGCATGAAATTGTTCAGGTAGGTAACGGTAATCCCTTCCTCTCCGGAGCTTCCTATGCAGGCTTCATGCTTCTATGGTTCGCCAGCTTCCTGGCTGAAATCGGTTCTAAGAACCGGGTAAAGGAAGTAAATATCGGAATGCTTTTCTCTGCAGTGTTTATTATGGGAACCATGGTGATTGCCAGCGTTGCATTGATTTCTCATGTCGATGTAACCAGCCAGGCGGACATTCCCGCTTTAATCTTGGCTAATACCATTTCTCCTGCTTTGGCAAGTATTTTTGCAGTAATCATCTTCTGCGGAATTTACACCACCTCCGTTCCTCTTCTTTGGACCAGTATCGGAAGAATTGAGAAAGAAGGAACCAAGAAGTATAAGCTTTATACCGTAGTATTAGGAATTATCGGTTGCGTTATCGCTTGCTTCTTACCTTATCGTTCTTTAGTAAATGTACTTTACGGATTGAACGGATATCTTGGATTTATCCTTGTAGCGTTCATGCTGGTATATGATATCCGTACAAGAATGAGTAAGAAGGTAAAAGTGGCAGTGGAAGAAGTGGCTCCTGCAGTAGTTTAATATAGCCGAAAGAGGAAGAAACAGCTCCGGTAGTAGTTTGAAAAA
>CALHIC010000170.1 GCA_938030845.1 uncultured Oribacterium sp.
TTTTGGCCCGTGAAGCTTATGTCCGCTGACGGAAAGCAGGTCTACCATATCTCTCTTGGGACGAAGTTCCATTTTTCCATAGGCCTGAATGGCATCCGTATGGAAAAGGGTTTTAGGATTCTTTGCCTTAATGCATTGTCCGATGGCGGAAATGTCCTGAACCGCTCCCATCTCGTTGTTTACCGTCATAATGGAAACCATAATGGTATCTTCCCGAATGGCATTTTCCAAATCCGTAAGAGAAATATGTCCCTTTTCATCCACCGGAAGGACGGTTAAGGAAAAGCCGTGCTGCTCCAAAAACTCCAGGGGCTTATAAACCGCCGGATGCTCAATGGCGGAGGTAATGATGTGCTTACCCTGTCTTTCCATACCGAAGCAGGTTCCCATAAAGGCGGTGTTGTTGGACTCCGTTCCTCCGGAAGTGAAAATAATCTCTTTTTCCTTGCACTTTAAAGTGTTTGCAATGGTCTCTCTGGCCTCACGATAATAGGCTTCCGCTTCCACGCCCATCTTGTGCTTTGCCGACGGGTTGGCGTAGTCTGCCAACATGGTGGTGGTCATCAAATCCGCCACCTCCGGATATACCTTGGTACTGGCTGCATTATCCAAATAGATACTTCTCATCTTCTTCTCCTTCCGGTCTTACTCCGTTGTTGCATATTCCAGCTGCATCATAATCAGGCTTAATGCCGTAATGGCTGCAGTTTCTGTCCGTAAAATGCGTTTTCCCAGACTGATAGGGAGGAATCCCTCTCCCATGGCTTGCTCCACCTCTTCCTTGGTAAAGCCTCCCTCCGGCCCGATGCAAAGGGCAATGGAACAATCCTTCTTCCCTTTCACAGCGGCTTCCATCTTGCTGAGGATTTCTCTTGTGGGAATTACGCCTCTTTCATTTTCATAGGGCAAAAGCTTAAAATCACAATCCTTCACATAGGAAAATGCTTCCTTCCAGCCCATTCCGTTTTCCATTTTTGGAAGAATGGAACGTTTACTCTGTTTTGCCGCAGAATCCATAATGCTTTGCCATCGACTGATTTTCTTCTCTTCCTTTTTTTCCTTCAGCTTCATCACCGTGTTCTTGCTTTCCAAAGGAATCAGGGCGGAAATCCCCAGCTCCACCGCCTTTTGGATAATCCATTCCATCTTGTCCCCCTTGGGGAGAGCCTGGAGCAGGATAATCTTTGCAGGCAATTCATGGGGCTCTTCTCGAAAGCAAATGGAAAGAACCGCCTCTTCCTCCGAAAAGGACTGAATTTCACATTGATAATCCACACCTTCTCCATCGGAAATCAGAATTTTCTCTCCGATTTGCCCGCGCAAAACCTTATGTAAGTGGTGAAAGTTTTCTCCTCTTAGAAGGATTTTCTCTTCCCCTATCTCTTCTTTCGACACAAAAAAATGATGCATTAGCTCTTCCTTTTCTCGGAAATAATCTTAAAAACTCCTTTATCTTACAGCTTTCGGGAAAAGAATACAATCCCTCGCAAAGGAAGCTAAGAAAGCAATATAAAGGCAGAAAAGAAAGCATCGCAAAAGTAGAAAACAAAGCATCACAAAAGCGGAAAAGAAAGCAAAGGCAGATGGCTTTTTTCTACCATCTGCCTCTTCCTTTTTACAAAGCTTTCTTCCAAGCCATGCCGGTTTATCAACCCTACTAAAAACTTTTGTTTTTAGATTTCTTCTATAGTTTTTGCTTTTCTACTATTATAAGGAACCCAAGCTTAGATTGCCTTGAATGCTTCCTCTAAGTCTTCAATAATGTCCTCCACATTTTCAATACCGATGGAAAGACGTACGGAGTTCTCCTGAATTCCCTGCTCAAGAAGCTCTTCCTTGGTTCCCTCGGAATGGGTGGTGGATGCAGGGTGAATAGCCAAAGACTTTACATCCGCAACATTTGCCAGTAAGGAGAATAACTCCAGATTATCGATGAAATCCTTAGCGGTTCTTTCATTTCCCTTAACCGTAAAGGTGAAAAT
>CALHIC010000171.1 GCA_938030845.1 uncultured Oribacterium sp.
AAAGCAAGAGAAACGAAGCTTGAAGTTAGTACCGCTGCGTGGCGAAGTTAGCGAGAGCGTGCCCTCTTTCCGGACCTGTTTCGTAGAAAAATATTAAGAGCCATATTTCTCCTTGACAGAGAAAGGAATACAATGGTAGTATGAAGTTTGCTTATTTGGCCGGTAGGGGGATAACTCTGCCTATTTTTCGTCCAAAGGAAGAATATAGCCAAAGAAAAGTGAACGTATCGTCAACTAATCCATAAATTAAAGGAGTTTCCCGAGTTGTTTTAAGCAGATTATAATACTAAAGGCAAGTTGGGACAAGTTTTATTGTGGATTCTTAGCAAAGAGATGAGATATATCTCGGATATTAGGGGTGAACGGTCGATGAAAAAAAGCAAAATGCATCCGGTGCAAACCGGAAAGAATCTCAGAATGACTTTCTCTCGGAGCAAAGAAGTTCTGGAAATGCCAAACCTCATTGAAATCCAAAAGGATTCCTATGAATGGTTTTTGCATGAAGGCTTGAGGGAGGCCTTTGATGATATCTCTCCCATCCAGGACTTTGCAGGACATCTTAGCTTGGAGTTTGTGAACTTCAAACTGGCTAAGGAAGAGGCAAAGTACAGCATAGAAGAGTGTAAGGAAAGAGATGCAACCTATGCAGCTCCCCTTAAGGTTAAAGTTCGCCTCTTTAATAAGGATAAGGAAGAAATCAATGAACATGAAATCTTCATGGGTGACCTTCCTTTGATGACAGAGAACGGCTCCTTCGTAATCAACGGTGCGGAAAGAGTTATCGTTTCTCAGTTGGTGCGTTCTCCGGGAATTTATTATGGGGTAGACCATGATAAGGTGGGTAAGGAGCTTTACAGCAGTACCGTAATTCCGAACCGTGGTGCCTGGATTGAGTACGAAACGGATTCCAATGACGTATTCTTCGTTCGTGTAGACAGAACCAGAAAGGTACCGGTTACTGTCTTTATTCGTGCTCTGGGTGTAGGCTCCAACAAGGATATCCTTGATTTATTCGGAGAAGATCCAAAGCTCTTAGCTTCTATCGACAAAGATCCTTCTGAAAATTACCAGGAAGGTCTCTTAGAGTTATACAAAAAAATTCGACCGGGAGAACCGCTTTCCGTGGACTCCGCCCAATCCCTATTGAACTCCATGTTTTTTGACCCAAGACGCTATGATTTAGCGAAGGTGGGACGATACAAGTTCAACAAGAAATTACATTTTAAGAACAGAATCAAGGGCCATGTTTTGGCTGAGGCTGTTTATGCACCGGAAACCGGTGAGCAGCTGGCTGAGGCAGGCGCAACCGTTAGCCAGGAATTGGCAGAGCAGATTCAGAATGCTGCAGTTCCTTTTGTTTGGATTGACGGACCTACAAGAACCGAGAAGGTACTTTCCTCCATGCAGGTAGATATTAAGGAGTGGATTCCCGCTTCCATCAATCCTGAGGAGTGCGGTATCAATGAGTTGGTATTCTATCCTGCTTTAAAGGAGCTTTTGGCTTCTGTAGAGGGACAGGGAGAGGATGCGCTGAGAGATGCGATTCGTAAGAACATCCACAGCCTGATTCCAAAGCATATCACTAAGGAAGACATTTTCGCTTCCATTAACTATTTACTGAATCTGGATGAAGAAATGGGCACAGTGGACGATATTGACCATCTGGGAAATCGTCGTATTCGTGCCGTTGGAGAGCTTTTACAGAACCAGTATCGTATCGGATTGTCCCGTATGGAAAGAGTCGTAAGAGAGAGAATGTCCACACAGGATATTGATGAAATTACTCCTCAATCCTTGATCAACATTAAGCCCGTAACGGCAGCGGTAAAGGAATTCTTCGGTTCTTCCCAGCTGTCTCAGTTCATGGACCAGAATAACCCGCTTTCCGAGCTTACCCATAAGAGAAGACTTTCCGCATTGGGACCCGGCGGTCTTTCCAGAGATCGTGCAGGTTTCGAGGTGCGAGACGTACACTATACCCACTACGGAAGAATGTGTCCTATCGAGACCCCTGAAGGACCGAACATCGGTTTGATTAACTCCTTGGCTTCTTATGCAAGAATCAATGAGTACGGTTTTATCGAGGCACCTTACTTAGTGGTAGATAAGACCGACCCTGCCAATCCGGTGGTTACCAATCAGGCGGTATATCTTGCCGCAGATGAGGAAGATCAGTTCGTGGTTGCCCAGGCTAATGAGCCTCTGGATGAGGAAGGACATTTTAAGCATGACAACGTTTCCGGTAGATATCGGGATCAGACTTCTGCTTTTCCCAAGACCAGTATTGATTTAATGGACGTATCTCCCAAGATGGTATTCTCGGTAGCGACTTCCATGATTCCTTTCCTGCAAAACGATGACGCAAACCGTGCCCTGATGGGATCCAACATGCAGCGTCAGGCGGTGCCACTTTTGATTACCGAATCCGCAGTAGTGGATACCGGTATGTCCAGCAAGGCGGCGGTAGACTCCGGAGCCTGCGTAGTGGCGAAGAACAGTGGAGAGGTTACTCTTTCTTCCTCTGCAAGAATCTTGATTAAGAGAGATAAGGACGGAGGAATTGACGAGTATAAGCTGATGAAGTTTATGCGTAGTAACCCCAGTAACTGTTATAACCAAAAGCCCATTGTCAATACCCATGACCGGGTAGAGGCAGGGGATGTTATTGCAGACGGTCCTTCCACAAAGGACGGCGAGATTGCCTTAGGAAAGAACCCCTTAATCGGATTTATGACCTGGGAAGGTTACAACTACGAGGACGCGGTTTTGCTTTCCGAGCGTCTGGTACAAAACGACGTTTACACCTCCGTTCATATTGAAGAGTATGAGTGTGAGGCAAGAGATACAAAGCTTGGACCGGAAGAGATTACCGCTGACGTTCCCGGCGTAGGTGATGATGCCTTAAAGAATCTGGACGAAAGAGGAATTATCCGCATCGGTGCAGAGGTTCGTGCCGGAGATATTCTGGTAGGTCGTGTAACTCCCAAGGGAGAGACAGAGCTTACCGCCGAGGAGCGTTTGCTTCGTGCCATCTTCGGTGAGAAGGCAAGAGAAGTAAGAGATACCTCCTTAAAGGTACCTCACGGTGCTTACGGAACCGTTATCAACACCATGGTTTATACCAGAGAGAATTCCGACGAGCTGGCTCCCGGAGTTTCCCAGTCCGTTCGTATCTATATCGCCCAGAAGAGAAAGATCGGTGTGGGAGATAAGATGGCGGGACGTCACGGAAACAAGGGTGTCGTTTCCCGCGTGCTTCCTGTAGAGGATATGCCATACCTGCCAAACGGTCGCCCCTTGGATATCGTATTAAATCCTTTGGGTGTGCCTTCCCGTATGAATATCGGACAGGTCTTGGAGTTACACCTTTCCTTAGCGGCAAAGGCTCTGGGAATCGATGTTTCCACTCCAATCTTCGACGGTGCAACCGAGGTGGATATTCAGCAGACCCTCTTACTGGCAAATGACTATGTAAATCTTTCTTGGGAGGAATTTTCCGAGAAGCATAAGGAAGAATTGGATCCGGAAGTATATGCTTACTTGGGCGAGCATCTTGACCACCGTAAGGAATGGCAGGGTGTGCCTATCGGCATTGACGGAAAGGTACAGCTGAGAGACGGAAGAACCGGAGAGAAATTTGACAGTCCTACTTCCATCGGCTTCATGCACTATTTGAAACTTCATCACCTGGTAGACGATAAGATTCATGCCCGTTCTACCGGTCCGTACTCCATGGTTACCCAGCAGCCTCTGGGAGGTAAAGCTCAGTTCGGTGGACAGCGTTTCGGAGAGATGGAGGTTTGGGCACTGGAGGCTTACGGTGCCGCTTACACCTTACAGGAGATTCTGACGATGAAGTCGGATGATGTTGCGGGACGTGTAAAGACCTATGAAGCGATTATAAAGGGACAGAATATTCCGGCACCCGGAGTACCTGAATCCTTCAAGGTACTTCTTAAGGAAATGCAGGCACTTTGTCTTGATATGCAGGTTCTGGATGAAGAGCAAAACGTTGTGGAGATTACGGAAGATCTCTATGATGCAAATCAGGATATGCATAGACTCTTATCCGGCGGAGATTATCGCACGGAAAAGCAGGAGAACTTCGGAGCTTACGGCTATACAAAGCAGGAATTTAAGGACGGAGAACTGGTAGACAGCGAAGAGGGAAATGATGATGCAGGGGAATTTTCCGATCAGGATGCGGAGGAATTCTTTGAAAGCATCACTTCCGGCTTAGTAGATGATGATGGTGAGGACGAGTAG
>CALHIC010000172.1 GCA_938030845.1 uncultured Oribacterium sp.
CTTTTTCTCTCATCTTTTCCTATTTTCTCTATACTGTATTCCGAATAATATATACTGCCTTATAACTTCTAACAAAAGCTGCTATAGATTCAGCTATAGAAATAGTCAGAAAACCGCTTTAAATTCTCTTGCTTTCCTCACAGAAGGCACGAATCTTCTCCGCCATTTCCTTGGTGAAATCTTCCTTTTGGAATCGATAGCTCCAGTTACAGCCCAAAACGGAGGGCTTATTCACTCTGGCTTCCTTCCCCTTATGGCAATAATCCTGATAGGGAATAATGGCGGTGTTGGACTTGGAATTTAAAGTCAGTTTAATAAAAAAGTCCACATAATCCATAGCCAGAAGCTCTTCCACAGTCTTTCCCACATAGTCTGCCGCCATCTGTCGATCAGCATCTTCAATTTCCAGGAACCAGTCCTTTAAGACCTGATTATCATGGGTTCCCGTATAGCAAACCGTATTTTCCGTCCAGGTATTGGGGCGATAGTCTCCGCTTTCTCTGGAGTCAAAGGCAAATTCCAGAAGCTTCATCCCGGGGAAACCGCTGTCTTCCACCAGTTTTTTTACGGACTCGGTGACATAGCCCAAGTCCTCCGCAATCACCGCCTGCTCTCCCAAGGCATTTTTTAAGGCATGGAATAAATCCATTCCCGGCCCCTTCTCCCAGTGGCCTCTTTTTGCATTTTCATCTCCGTAAGGAATGGAATAATACTCGTCAAATCCCCGGAAATGATCCACTCTTACCACATCATAAAGGGTAAAGCAGTGCTTCATTCTGGAAATCCACCAGGCATAGCCCGTTTCCTTATGCTTTTCCCAATCATAGAGGGGATTTCCCCAAAGCTGTCCATTTTCCGCAAAGGCATCGGGAGGACAACCTGCCACTGCCTTAGGTCTTCCCTCTTCCAACTGGAACAGGGAGGGATTGTCCAGCACATCGGAGGAATCCAGAGAAACATAGATGGGAATATCGCCAATCAGCTGAATTCCAAGGCTATTCACATAGGCCTTTAAGCTCAGCCACTGCTTTTGGAAAAAGTACTGGCAGGCTTCATGAAACTCCTTCGGATAGGGAAGCTTTCCTTCCATAAAACAGGCATAGGAAGAAAGCCAGAAGGAATTCTTCTCGCAAAATTCCTGAAAAGCCTTCTTTTCTTCCTGCCCTGCTGCTGTCTCCAGCTTTTCGAAAAAGCGATCCATGGCTTTCTTCAGGATAGGATAACGCTTTTCATAAAGCATACCGTAGTCAATTTGGCTCTCGGATACATTGGCAAGCTCATCGCAATCCTCTTCCGAAAGGTAACCCTCCTCCTGTAACTGCTCCAAGTCAATAAAATAGGGGTTTCCGGCGAAGGTGGAGAAGCTTTGGTAGGGGGAATCTCCATAGCCTGTGGGGCCTAGGGGGAGAATCTGCCAATAGCTTTGTCCCGCCTCTTTTAAAAAGTCTGCAAAGGCTCTGGCCTCCTTGGAAAAAGAACCGATACCGTATTTTCCCGGCAAGGAAAATATAGGCATCAAAAGTCCCGCTCTTCTTCTGTCTAAAATTTTCTTCTCCATCCTACTCTCCTATTCTCATTGAATTGAATATCTTGCTTTCCGTTTTTTCTGCAACTTAAAATATTTTTTCTCGTCGAAAAAAGCTTTACGCTATGATCATCTCTTATTCAAAATCGTCATTTTTCGCAATTGTATCACAGTAAATGCAACGATACTGTCTTTTTTGTCCCTGAATCCGCTTAAAGATATGGGGCAACTCCTGCTCTGTAGAGGTAATGCAACGGGGGTTCTTACAATGTAATACATTCTTTAAGGTATCAGGTAAAGACAGAGTCGCCTTGTTCACCCGTTTTCCGTCCTGGATGTAGTTTACGGTAATGCCCGGTCCGATATAGCCTAAGACATTTAAGTCCAGGTCAATATTTTCCGCAATCTTTACAATATCCTTCTGGCCCATTTTTTGAGAATGGCAGTTTTGAATCAAAGCCACCGGGCTTGTCACGCTATCCAAGCCCAGATATTTGTATACCAGCATACTTTTTCCGGCCTTAATATGATCCAGTACAATTCCGTTTTCGATTCCGTCAATCTTCATCTTTTATCCTTTCTCTATATTCAAGAAACTTAATTTTCATCCCTTATAAGGCATTTAAACCATTTCCAATGCTTTTTCTTAAAGCTCTTTAAAGCTATATTTTAAGGCTATTTTTTCAAGCTATATTTTAAAGCTATATTTTAAGGCTATTTTTTAAGCAATCTTTCAAGCTTCCATTTTCTTACT
>CALHIC010000173.1 GCA_938030845.1 uncultured Oribacterium sp.
TTTTTATAAAGAGCAGTCAAAATGGCTAAAAAACTCCGACATTTAAATAAACTTTTGTAAAAAAATTAAAGCAATCTGTGTATCCTCTTTGGAGAAGATGAGGAACAGAGTCTTTGAAAAATTCAAAAATTGTCAGATTAGAAAAGCCATTTGTCCGAATTCGGATAGATGGCTTTTGCTTTTAAAGAGTGCCTTTGGATGCAGGAGGATATTTTAGCAAAACAGAAGAGGAGGCTTCGTATGAAAATCAAAATTGGCCTAGTGCCAAGACTAATCATTGCCATCATCCTGGGTATTTTGGTTGGTCAGTATTTCCCGTTGTGGTTCTGTAGAGGGATTGTTACCCTTTCAGGCATTTTCAGCAGCTTTTTAAAGTTCGTTATTCCTTTGATGATTCTTGCTTACGTTACCATGGGAATTGCGGATCTGTCTCAAGGAGCAGGGAAGCTCCTCCTTATTACCGTTTGTATCGCATACGGCTCCACTTTGGTTGCCGGAACAGCATCCTATGTGGTATCCAGCAACCTGTTCCCCAGCTTTATGTCTCCGGACGCTCTGGATCAGATTGCAAAGACTGCGGATAATTCCGTTTCCGGATACTTCAGCATTGCTCTTCCCCCATTGTTGGATACTCTTTCTGCAGTGGTTTTGGCATTTATTTTGGGACTCTGCCTGTCCAATATGAAGGGAAAGGAAATCGGATCTGACCTTTACAATACCATGAAGGATTTCTCCGGCATTATTGATAAGGTATTGCATACCGCCATTATCCCTCTGCTTCCCTTATACATCATGGGAACCTTTGTGGATATGACCTACTCCG
The DNA here is from genome assembly GCA_938030845.1 of uncultured Oribacterium sp. Lineage (GTDB taxonomy): Bacteria > Bacillota > Clostridia > Lachnospirales > Lachnospiraceae > Oribacterium. The sequence goes on from CALHIC010000173.1 coordinate 824, forward strand.
GAAAGACCTTTGCCATCCTGAGCATTTTGTGGAAGGTATTCTTAACCGTAATCTGCATGCACTTGATCTACATCACTATCCAGTTCTTTATTGCAGGAACCGTTGCCAAGAAGAACCCGATTACTTTGATTAAGAATCAGGTTCCGGGTTACACAACTGCCTTAGGAACCCAGTCCTCTGCAGCAACCATTCCGGTAAACCTGGAATGCGCAAAGAAGGACGGTGTTTCCGAGCAGATTCGTAACTTCGTGGTACCTCTTTGTGCCAACATTCACATGTGCGGATCCATGATTACCATCACAGCTTGCGCTACCGCCGTATGTCTTATGAACAACCTTCCGATTTCCATCGGAACCGTTGTACCCTTCATTATGACTCTGGGTATCGCTATGGTGGCAAGCCCCGGTGCTCCCGGCGGATCCATCATGACAGCACTTCCTTTCCTCTATATGATTTTCGGTAAGGAAGCAGGAGATCCCAACGGCCCCATCTGTGCCATCATGGTGGCTTTATACATCACCCAGGACTCCTTCGGAACCGCTTGTAATGTATCCGGAGACAATGCCATCGGTGTTGTAGTCAATGAGATTAACGAAAGACTCTTTGCGAAGAAGGCGTAAAGAATTAACCGCCTGCGAAAGCAAATCTCGAGATACAGAGCTTTTTTGGATTTGGAAATATTTACAAAGAAAATATAAACAAATCATAAGAATTTGAAGAAAAAGGGAGTGTACTTACTATACTCCCTTTTTTTCTATTATTGTTTATGGTATATTTTACTAGGAAATAAAGCAATTTTTAGATAGATTTTGTCGTTTGGAATAAGCGGGTGGAAAGCAGAAGTGTTGCCCCTTGTTCCCGGATGGAAGAGAATACCGTGTTAAGTTGAAGCTATCATAAAACACAAAGGAGAGCTTATGAACGTTTTTAACATTATCGGTCCGATTATGATCGGGCCAAGCAGTTCCCATACCGCAGGTGCGGTTCGTTTGGGAAGAGTAGTAAACAAGGTGGCAGGCTCGGATGACTTTAAGGAGTTGGACATCGAGCTGTCAGGTTCTTTTGCCAGAACCTACAGAGGGCATGGTACGGACAGAGCTTTGCTTGCCGGAATTATGGGCTATCACAGCTATTCCGAAGAGATTCGGGATGCTTTGCAGATTGCCAAGGATAGGGGAATTGATTATCGTTTCATTGAAAATGATATTCCCGGGGCTCATCCCAATACCGCCCGCATTCATTATGTCCTTCGGAACGGACAGGAGGGTACGGTAGAAGGTGCCAGCATCGGAGGCGGAAATATTCGTGTAGATGTGATTAACGGCCTGAGAGTGGATTTTACCGGAGAAAGCAATACCATTCTGGTTTTGCATCGGGATAAGCCGGGCATGATAGCGTTGGTAACCCAGATTATGTACGATAAATATAAGGATTTGAATATCGGAAACTTCCGTTTAAGCCGTCCGGAAAAGGGTGGAATTGCTTTAATGACCATCGAAATAGACCAGATGCCGCCGGAAGAACTGATGGACGAAATCAATAAGCTTCCCAATGTGGAGAATGCCTTACTGATTCGTGCAATTTAGTGTTCATTCGAGCGCATTTATTATAGCGCATTTATTATAGAGAATTGATTAGATACAGCATTGATTAGATACAGCATTGAATAGATAGAGCATTCATTAGATAAGCTGCGAGACTATTTGGTGGTACATTGGCTACCAAAGAAAGGTCTAGGGCAGGAGGAAAAAATGATTAAATACGATACAATTAAAGAAATATGTGATAAGGCAGAGGCGCGGGGAATCAAAATCAGCGAACTTTGCCTGGAAGACCAGTCAGAGCAGATGGGGCTTCCTAAAGAAGAAATCTATGCCATGATGGAGAAGAATTTCGATGTGATGGTGGAATCCGTTGGAAAGGGAGGGGATAAGAACCTCCGTTCCACTTCCGGGCTTACCGGAGGAGAGGGAGCAACCATGCTGGAGTATTCTCAGAAAGCTCAAGGCGGTTTGATGGGAGAGTTTATGACCAAGGCTATCGGCAGGGCGATGTGCGTGTCCAACTGTAATGCAGCCATGGGAAGAATTGTGGCAACCCCTACTGCCGGATCCTGCGGAATCTTGCCGGGCTGTCTGGTTTCCATGTATCAGGACAAGGGCTATAATAAGAAAGATATCGTGATGTCTATCTTTACTGCAGCGGCTTTCGGTATGGTCATTGCCAAGCAGGCTTCCATTGCGGGAGCTGAGGGAGGATGCCAGGCGGAGTGCGGTTCCGCTTCCGGTATGGCAGCAGCATCTTTGGTGGAGCTTATGGGGGGGAGTCCCAAGGCTTGCGGAGATGCTTTAGGAATGTCCCTGGTGAACCAGATGGGCCTGGTTTGTGATCCGGTGGCAGGCCTTGTGGAAATCCCCTGTGTAAAAAGAAACGTATCCGGAGTAGTGATTGCTTTCTCCTCTGCGGATATGGCCTTGGCAGGAGTAGAGCTGAAGATTCCTGTAGATGAATGTATTGCGGCGATGAAGTCGGTAGGAGACAGCATGTCCAGTGCCTTGAAGGAAACCGCCATGGGCGGCTTGGCAGCAAGCCCAACAGGAATTCGCTTAAGAAAAGAAGTCTTCGGAGAATAAGCAATAGGGGCTATAAAATTCAAATTTAAATACAGTTTATGCAGTATAGGTCTGAAAAGGGGTAGTCTGAGCCCACCGGTACTTGCGAAAAACGAAGGC
>CALHIC010000174.1 GCA_938030845.1 uncultured Oribacterium sp.
CCTTAACCGCTCTTATGAAAGAATTCAGACTTTATTAACCAACTATCCGGAGGCAAGAGAATATGTAGAGGACTGGTATAATGAAATCAGTGCTTTCTTTAGCAATAAACCGGAAAGTGCGCAAACGATTTTAGGACATTTACAAAATATTGCCGCCTTTTTCCGGGACGGTATTTGGAATACCTTTACGGTGGTTAAGAATATCTTAATCGGTCTGATTGTGATGGTTTACCTTTTAAATCTGAAAAAGACCTTGAAGCTACAGTTCCGAAAGCTCCTGTTTGCCATCTTTTCCAAGGAAAAGGCGAAAGGGATTATTGAAGAGCTGCAATATGTTCACAAGATGTTCGGCGGTTTTATTCTGGGAAAAATCATCGACAGTGTGATTATCGGAATTTTAACCTTCTTTGTTTTAAGCATTATGAAGATGCCCTACACCTTATTGGTTTCCGTAATCATCGGCGTGACCAATGTGGTGCCCTTCTTCGGTCCCTTCGTGGGAGCCATTCCCTGCATCATCTTGATAATGTTAAGCAGCCCGCTCCAGGCTCTGTACTTTGCCATTGCCATTTTGGCTATCCAGCAGCTGGACGGAAATGTCATCGGACCGAAGATTTTGGGAGACTCCACCGGACTTTCCAGTTTCTGGGTACTGTTCTCCATCATTCTATTCGGAGGCCTCTTCGGCTTTGTGGGCATGATTATCGCCGTGCCTTTATGGGCGGTTATTCTGAACAGCATCCGGCGCTATGCCAATAAGCGTTTGGAGAAGAAGCAAATTCCGAATAGCGCAGAGTACTTTGAGGATTTGGGGAAAATTTAGACAGCTAAGAAGGGGGATAGATATGACGGATAAGCAGTTTTTTTGCATATAGTGCTGAATAAGGGGTAATCTGAGCCCGCCGGTACTTGCTGAAAGCAAGCAAAGCGAAGCTTGAAGTTAGTACCGCTGCGAAGGCGAGGTTAGCGGGAGCGTGCCCCGATTATAGACCCATACTGCGTTATATGCAGAAAAAACGATTTAGGAACCGAGTATTTCTTCTTAGCTGTCAAAATTTGCCCCCATATCCTTTGGTTGTAAAAGTTGGGATTTTTGATATAATCATAAAGTTATCGGGGGAAATGCCCCTAAGAGGAAAGCGCTTTGCGAGATTTGCTCGCTTTGAGTCTAAAGAATAATGAAGAAATGGAGATAGCTATGGCAACTTTGTTAGAAAATTGGAGAAATACCGCCTACGGAAACGGAATGAATAAGCAGGAGCAGGAGGCTCTTTGGCAGAAGTATTTTGCTTTGGAGAAGGGATTTTATGAGGAAATCCTGAAGGATCCGAAGAAGGTTTATGAGGGAAGCGTAAAGGAGTTGGCAGAGAAGTTCTCCATCGACCCTTTCATTTTCGTAGGAATTCTGGACGGAATCGATGAGTCTTTAGCAGGCTATCATAATCCTATCGATACCATGGAAGAGGATACCGTTGTTAAGATTCAGATTGATCCGGAAAAGCTGTACTACAACATGGTGGAGGCTAAGGCTTCCTGGCTCTATGAGCTTCCGGCTTGGGATTCCATTTTAACAGAGGAAAAGAGAAAAGAGCTCTATAAGGAGCAGAAGAAGTCCGGAACAGTGAAGAGAGAGAGCAAGAAGATTTATCCTAATGATACTTGTCCCTGCGGCTCCGGTAAGAAGTACAAGAAGTGCTGCATGAGAAAAGACGAAGAAAAAGAGAGAGAATTATTACAAAATGGCTAATACGGACTATTTGGTAAGAGGAACTGCGGCGGAAGGGCGGATTCGTGCCTTTGCCTGCAGCACCAGAAATACGGCAGAGGAGCAAAGACGGATTCATAATACTTCCCCCATTGCCACTGCGGCTATGGGCAGATTGATGAGTGCGGCTCTGATGATGGGAGTGGAGTTAAAGGGAGAGAAAGACCTGATTACCCTATCCATCAAGGGAGACGGTCCTATGAAGAGTCTTGTGGCTACGGCAGACTCCCATGGCAATGTAAAGGGCGTTTGCGGCAATCCCTATGTGATTCTTCCTGCAAGAGAGGATGGTCACTTAAATGTGGGGGGAGCAGTAGGAAAGGGTTTTCTTTCCGTAATCCGGGACAATGGTTTGGGAGAGCCCTATGTGGGACAGACTGCCTTAATCAGCGGAGAAATCGCAGAAGACATCAATGCTTACTACAGTATCAGTGAGCAGATTCCTTCTTCAGTAGGCCTTGGGGTTTTGATGAATAAGGAAAATACCGTGGCTGAGTCCGGAGGCTTTATTATTCAGCTTCTTCCCTTTGCAGAGGAAAGTCTTTTGGACAAGCTGGAGGAGAAGTTATCTAAGGTGCATTCCGTTACGGATTTACTGGCAAAATATAGTCCTGAGGAATTATT
>CALHIC010000175.1 GCA_938030845.1 uncultured Oribacterium sp.
ACCACATTATCATTTAACCAACGCATATCTACAATCTCTTCCAAATCTAAACTTTCCGCTCCTTCTCTTCGAATTCTTTCGCTTTGGCTATGAATTTCTCCGGAAAAGGGCGCCAGACTTCCTTCTACGATTTCTCTTCTCAGAATAGAAACCAACTTTTTAGAAGCATAGCTTAAATCCCGGGAAAGGATAATATCAATAACCCCTTCCTTCAGCCCGAAGTAATAGTTCAAGGCATTGTGAGCCTTGGCTAAACTGTTGGCATGGTAGGAGCCCTCTAAAATCGACTGCAAAATCAAAGCATAATACTTTCCCCAGTCATAAACCGGAGCCGCCACATTAAAGACCTTCTCTCCCTCTTCCCTGATGTAAAGTCCGAATTCTCTGCTGATTTCCGTGGGTTTTGCAAATTCCGGTCCGGAAATCGTTCTGATTCCCTGCTTCCGAAACTCTTCCTTCCAGTTTCCGTCCTGCAAACCGCTCCAGGAAAGATGTACTTTGCTCCAGGGATTGATAAACTGAGCGCCGATGGCGAAGGCATTGATATTAGCAATGGTTCCGTACAGAGGGAACTGCTCCACATAGCCTAAATCATTTCCATCGGTAATGGATGCCGCCAAAGCTCCCATCAAAAACTTGGCTTCATACATTCTGCCATAGTAGGTACGAATGGAATTGTAAGAGGTATTTACCGAACAATTCAGGATGGAGGTCTCCGGATGCTCCAGAGCCATCTTGATACTGACCTGAGCCATCAAACTGGCTGTAGTGAAAATGAGCTCCGCTCCCCAATGAATAGCCTCCTCTATACTGTCCTGAATACGCTCCTCCGTATTACAGGACTCAAAAATCTTCGTTTCCACCAAGCCCCGGAACTTCTCCATGATGTAATTCCGTCCCAGCTCATGGGCATAGGCCCAGGTGGAATCCTGTACTGTTCGTTCATACAGAAAAGCAATCTTCAGAGGATGCTTTCCGTTATAGAGCTTTCCGCTCTGGAAAAGGTCCATAAAACCGCTGACTTTTTTCACTTCTTCAGGATTCTGTACCAGTACCACGTCTCCGGCAGATTTCCTGTATTCATTCCAAAGACGTTCTATATTTTCTTTAATTTCCTCTGTGCTGTTATGCAAAATGGATTCCATCCCGAAGACGGTAAGATAAACATAGAAAGCATCTCCGATGGTATTTCCCAGCTTTCCTCCACCCATTTGCATATAAAGCTCTGCAAAACGGGAATAGGCTGCCCGAAGGTCTCGACAAAGCTCCTCTTCCCATAGCTCTCCCGGTTTTTTCCCCATTACCTGACAAAGCCGGTCATAGGCTCCCAGCTCGGAAAAACGAATTCTATAGATTCCGGTACATTTATAAAAATCCACAAATTCATAATACAGTTTATTTTCCCGTTCCTCTGTGCGCTTCGGTAATATACGAATTACTGTAGCGGGAATGGAAACCGCTTCATTAAAGCGGCTGACGGAAACTCTCTTGTTTCCTTCCTGTACATAAAATTTGTACATATATTCATAAACCAAAATAGGCTCCCGAACACCTTCTTCCTTTACGGAATCATAAAGAGCCGACCATTTAAAGGCAAATTCCGTTTTTGCCCCTAAAATCGGCATGAAATTCTTGGCAAAGGCCTGCTGTCTTCCGGTGGTTTTGGTTCCTACAATATCTTCCAAGGGTATTTCCAAGACACCAAGACGGTTCTCTCCCTGAATATCTTCATCCTTTAATTTATCATCCAAAGCTTCCAAATAAGGATACTGTCCTGTCAAAAGAGCATTTCTATAGGCTCTGTCTCCTAATTTTTTGGCTTCTAAATAATCCTCTATCATTCCTACTCCTCTCTAAGAAACAATAAACCGATTCCTGACGAGTAAATTTCTTGCCATATTTTAGCATAAGTTCCCTGTTTTGCGGCAATATACAAGCGTAAATTTTTATTAACCTTAGTTCCGTACCAAACCATATTTCTTTATAAAACCTTAGTTCTGTATAAAAGCTTAGTTCTGTATAAAAGCTTAGTTCTGTATAAAAGCTTAGCTCTGTAAAAGCCTCTATGTAATATAGGTCTGAAAACGGGGCATTTTCAGAATCCCCATCTTCAGACCTATTCTTTAGAAGCATTATTCTTATTTGATTTTTTTACCGCAAGACCTGTCCTAAAGCCCTTATCAAAAATTCTATAGAGAATTCCCGGCAAAAAGCCCTATCGCACTCCCTGCAATTCTATATTACTGCGGTCCCTGGGTATTGCCTTCCTGAATGGTTCCCTGTCCCTGAGCACCGCCGGGAGTAGAGGAAGAGGAATTGCTTCCTCCGGGGCCGTTACTGCTTGGGCCGTCTCCGTTTGCAGGACTGCTTTGGCTATTGCTGTCGCCTCCGGGAGTATTGCTACCGGTTCCGCCGGGTCCTACATTGTTATTGTTGTTATTGTTGCTATTGTTGTTGGCATTGGCATTGGCTTCGGTAGCCGTTACATTGGAAGTATCGGAGGTACATACACCGTGCTCATTAAAGCTGAAGTCTCTTCCCTCCAGATTAACGGTGGTATTGCTGAGCATCTTTCCGTCCTGTAAGTAATAGTAATGGCTCTTCTCCTTTAACCATCCCTTCACCATCTTACCGTTATCCTGGAAATAGTACCAAACGTTCTCAATCTTGGTCCAAGCTCTTGCCATCTTACCGTTAGAAGGATCCAAATAATACTTATTGCCGTCGGTGTCCGTCTTCCAGCCTGTTTCCATATTGCCGTTGCTTGCGGAAAGATAGTAGTAAGTTCCGTTTAATTGTAACCATCCGGTCTGCATAGCACCGTCATTTCCAAAATAATACCACTTATCGGAAATCTTCTGCCACTGTTCCATAACCAAAGAGCCGTCTTCCGGACGGAAATAGTACCATTTATCGGAAATCTTTCTCCATCCCTTGGCCATAACACCGGAAGCCTTCAGATAGTACCAAACGTCCTTTCCGTCCTTCTGCAGCTTCAACCAGCCGGTCTGCATGGTACCGTCTGTCTTTAAGTAATACCACTGCTTATCAATCTCTCTCCAACCGGTTACCATAAGGCCCGATGGACGAAAGTAGTGCCAGGCGTTATTAATCTTCTTCCAGCCGGTTACCATATAGGTATCGGCTCCAATGTAATAATATCCGGAAGATGTATGAATCCACTTTCCGCTAACCTTCTGATTGGTCTTAGGATCCACAAAGTAATACTTTCCGTCCTGCTGTCCCCATCCCGCCGCAAAGGCTGTCAGCGAAAGGCTGGCTACACAGAGCCCAAGTGCCAAAGCTTTTATGCCGAATTTCTTTCCCAGTTTCATAATCTTCCTCCCTTTAAAACGGATTCTATATAAGCCTATGAAAAAGGCAGCTCTCCTATAGAAAACTGCCTATTTTCGTCTTTTCTAAACTATAGCATAGCAAGCTTCCAAATTTCTATACTAAGCTCTTACTTTTCCTTAACAATTATAAGAATTTTTTTACTAAAAAGGGTCTGTAAATAATCAAAGCATCGTCCTGATTATTTACAGACCCTTTAGATAATTTTCTTTTATTTTCTTTTATTT
>CALHIC010000176.1 GCA_938030845.1 uncultured Oribacterium sp.
CATGGTAGGCGTCAAGTGCGAAACGGACTTCGTTGCTAAGAACGAAAAGTTCCAGAACTTCGTTAAGGAAGTAGCAGCTCAGGCATTAAAGACATCTGCAACGGATATCGACAGCTTCTTACAGGAGAAGTGGGATTTAGATCCTTCCAAGACTGTTTCCGAGCAGCTTTCCGCTACCATTTCCGTAATTGGGGAAAACATGAACATCCGTCGTTTTACCAAGATTACCGAGGAAAACGGTTTCGTTCAGGATTATATTCACTCCGGCGGAAGAATCGGTGTTCTCTTACAGGTTAAGTCCACTGTGGTAAATGATGCAATCAAGGATATGGCAAAGAACCTTGCTATGCAGATTGCCGCTTTAAATCCAAAGTACATCACTCGTGCAGAAGTTGACCAGGAATACTTAAAGAATGAGAAGGAAATCCTTTTGGCTGCAGCTAAGAATGAGAAGCCAAATGCTCCTGAGAAGGTTCTTCTTGGTATGGTTGAGGGAAGATTAAACAAGGAATTACAGGAAGTTTGTCTTGTAGACCAGGTTTATGTTCGTGCTGAGGATGGAAAGCAGAAGGTTGGACAGTACCTTGAGAGCGTTGCAAAGGCTCAGAACGCTGAAATTTCCCTTGTACGTTTCGTTCGTTACGAGACAGGAGAGGGACTTGAGAAGAAGAATGAAGATTTTGCTGCAGAAGTAGCTGCACAGATTAAATAATAAAGGAATCCCTCTTGCGGTTTGCGAGAGGGATTTTTTTACCGTTAGAAAGGCTTAAAGAAAATGAACTGCATAGAGATTTTGGAAAAATTGGTGGCTAGGGAAAGTACGAATCCGGGAGCTTTGGAAGAAGGGGTAGCCGAGGATATTTTGGCCCTTCTTAAGGATGCGGTATTGGAGCTATCCGGTACTGTGGAAAAGGTGGAGGTAGAAGCTCACCGTCCCATACTTCGGGTTTTACTTCCGGGAGAAACGAAGGAATGCTTCAGTTTTATTTGCCATATGGATACGGTACCTATCGGCTTGCATTGGGAGAAAAATCCCTTCGGAGAGTGGGAGGGAAGCCGACTGTACGGTAGAGGCTCCTGTGATATGAAGGGGGGAACCGCTGCGGCAATCTCTGCATTTTTACAAATCTTAGCTATGGCAAAGAAGGAGAAACAAAAGCCCAAGGTTTCTTTGCAAATGGTCTTCACCTGTGATGAAGAGGGGGACATGAAGGGCGTGGAGAAAGCCATTCAAGCAGGATGGCTGGATAAAGATACTTTACTTATGGATACGGAGCCCACAGACGGAACAATACAAACCGCCCATAAGGGACGGTTCTGGTATGAGTGGCAGTTTCACGGAAAGGCGGCTCATGCCAGTGAGCCTGAAACCGGAATTGATGCCATTCTCTCTATGGCCATGGCCATTCCGGAGGCGAAAAAAGGAGTGGATGCTTTAGAAAAAGATAGCTTTTTGGGAGATTCCAAAATTTGCTTCGGACAGTGCAGCGGAGGAATTCACCCCTATCAGGTTCCGGCAGAAGCCAAGGTATCCGTGGATATGCGTCTGGTTCCTCCCTATACTGCGGAAACAGGAAAAGGAATTCTGGAAAAAGCGGTGGAAAAGGTACAAAAACTTTACCCCGGTCTTCAATCTACTATTTTAATTACAGGTAATCGACCGGCCATACCCCATTACGAGGAAAGTCTGCTTTTGGCAAAATGCAAAAAAGCCATTGAAGCAGCCGGATACCAAAAAGCCAAAGTCTGCCCCTTCCCGGGCTATACCGATACCGCAGTGGTTGCCGGAAAATGCGATAACCATACCACCCTATCCTACGGCCCCGGATCACTAGACATGGCCCACCAACGAGATGAATACGTTGAGAAAGAAGATGTACTTCGATGCGAGAAGGTTTATTTTGAAATACTAAAAGATTTTTACAACAATGGTATTTGATTTTTTAGATGCATAGTACCCCTGCGTGGGCGAGCTTAGCGAGAGCGTGCCCCGAACCACAGACAGTATCCTTGAAAAGCGTAAGTATACCTCGAACCACAGACAGCATCCTTGAAAAGCGTAAGCATAACCCGACTACAGACAATATCATTGAAAAGCGTAAGTATATAAAACAATAATTGCTCTATAGAAGTTTCAAATAAATCCCTGTATTTCATTTAAAATCAGAATATCAACTTCTCCTTTTAATATGCTATACTACTGCCTGTTTGTGGTCATAGACTACGGCAAACGGGAGTATAACAACTAGTTTAAAAAGGAGCATTATGAAGAGAAAGCTTGCATTAACCACATTGTCCTTACTGGCATTAGGTGTTCTTGCCTCTTGCGGACAGAAGACCAAGGAAAGTTCTGTAGCGGCAACCACTGCTAAGGCAGAGGAGTCCTCCGCTGAAACCGAGAAGGCTACAGAGAAAGCCCACGAAAGCAAGGCTGAAGGAAAGCTGGCTATCGTGGCAACTTCCGAAGATTATAAGAAATTATTTGATGAGTTTACACAGGACACAGGAATTGAGACAGAAATGCTTTCCATGTCCTCCGGAGAGGTTCTCAGCAAGTTAAAGGCAGAGGGTGGCACACCTACCGCTGACCTTTGGTTTGGCGGCGGAATTGACGCTTTTATGAGCGCTAAGGACAGCGACCTGCTGGAGAAGATTGATTTAGACGCTGCAAATGACTTTGCATCCGGCTATATTGATCCTGATCATTATTGGTATACCAAGGGTGTTACTGTTGTAGGCTTTATCGTGAATGACGAGATGCTGAAGACTAAGAATACGGAAGCACCTAAGAGCTGGGATGATTTACTTAACTCCGCATACAAGGATGAGATTTTGATGTCCAATCCTGCAGTATCTGGAACCAACTACGGTGTTGTAAATGCTCTTTTACAGAAGAAGGGTGAAGAAGAGGGATGGAAGTACTTTACTGCATTAAACGATAATGTAAAGTATTACTCTAAGCGTGGTGGAGACCCAAGAGAGAAGACCGCTCAGGGAGAGGTTGCCATCGGAATCACTCCAATGGATAAAAAGACCGAGAAGCTTGCTACAGAGCAGGGATGTTCTTTAGTTTATCCTGAGGATGGAATTCCTTATGTACCGGAGGGCGTTGCCGTATTTAAGGGCGCTGCCAATGCAGAGGCTGCAAAGCAGTTCTTAAACTGGTTATACAACAGTGAGGATCACTTAAAGGAATTGGCTGAAATTGACGGAAAGAACACCATTAAGGTTGTTTTACCAAAGCTGTCCAATGTTGACTTATCTTTCGACACCGGTCTGTTAATGAAGGAAGACTTATCCTTATTCGGTTCTCAGAGAGACAGTATCCTCAGCAAGTGGGAGACTTTGGCCGGTGCTAAAAATGAAACTGAAGAGGTAAAGAAATAAGATGAAATTATTTTCCTTCCATAATATTAAGGAAAATGCAGGAAAGAGAGTGGAGCATTCCACTCTTTTTTCTGCTGTATTCTTTTCTTTGTTTCTGTGTTTACTCATTCTTCCCATTATTATTTTTATTGTCTATCCGATTTTACTGCTTTTTTTTAAGGCCTTTCAGCCGGATAATCCGGTACAGCATTTTCGAGACATAGTTATACGTTATAAAACAGCTTTTTCCCATAGTATAGAGAGCTCCTTTCTTTCTGCTGTACTTTCTACGGTTTTGGCCTTTTTTCTGGCCTATGGGATTCGAACCACAGGGAAGTGGCAGAAGAGAATTGCTTTAATTCTTTTATCCATGAGTATGGTGTCTCCACCCATTATTTCTTCTCTGTCCTTTATTACCTTGTATGGAAGACGAGGATTGATTAGCTATCGTTTACTGGGGCTATCCTTTGATCCTTACCATCAGTGGGGGGTGGTTCTTATGCAAAGTATTCACTTTGCCTGTATGAATACCCTGTTTTTTACCAATGCACTGGAGGATTTTGACGGAAAGCTCTATGACAGCGGACGGGACTTGGGGGCAAATGCTTTCTTCGTGCTAAAGGATATTTTACTTCCTTTGTTGTCTCCGGCTATTTTGGCCTCCTTCTTTTTAAGCTTTTTAAGAGGACTTTCCGACTTTGGTACCCCCATTATTATCGGGGGGAGATACAGTACTCTGGCTACGGAAATCTATCTGCAAATTATCGGATTTTCCGACTTTGCAAAGGCCGCAGCCATGAATATCCTTTTGCTATTTCCGGCATTTATCAGTTTTTTGCTGTATCGCCTGTCCATGAAAAAGGCGGATGAACGGAATAAGGGACAGAAGGAGAAGACGGGTCTTAAGCTGGATCAAAAGCATTGGATGAAATATCCTATTCAACTGCTATTGTTTATCTTCTTGCTTTTCCAGGCCTTGCAATATGCTTCTATTTTTCTCTATGGCTTTCTTCGCTTTAACAAAAAGCAAATATTTTTCACCTTAGAAAACATGGATAGTCTTTTTCACTACAATATTTCCACTATGGGATTAAGCCTGTTTCTGGCTTTCTCGGCCTCGGTCTTAGGCAGCTTTTTTGCCTTTCTTCTGGCCTACCTGATGGAAAGAAAAATGAAAAGAGGCAAAAAACTTTTGGATTTTGCCCTATCTGTACCCTCTTTGTTACCGGGAACCTGCTTTGGACTGGCTTATATTCTGGCCTTTAACAAGGCACCCTTAAAGCTTACAGGTACCCTTTGGATTATGTTTTTTTCCCTGTTTTTCCGGCAAATGCCCATAGGCAGTAGATTGGCCAGTACGGCCTTAAGTCAAAGTCCCAAGAGTTTGGAGCTTGCCGCAAGAGATTTGGGGGCAAGGCCTTCCATGGTATTTTTACAAATCATTTTGCCCGGTATCCTGCCCAGTTTTTTCTCTTCCGTATATATACAGTTTACCCAGGGATTAACCACTGCGGGAGCTATCATTTTCCTTATCAGTGCCAAGTATAAGGTTTTGGTTTACACCCTGTTTGATGCCATTAATCGAGGAGATTATGCGGTGGCTTCCCTGATCGCAGGAATCATGATATGGCTGTCTTTGGCTTTTGCTTCTTTACTGGGAATGGTAGAAAAGCTTTTTTGCAAAAAGGAGGTAAGGCGCTAATATGCAGAACAATACATTGGCTGCTTTGGAGGGAATATCCTTTCGCTATGATCCTAAGGAGGATTTGGTTTTAGAGGACTTTTCCTTATCCATAAATGAGGGAGAAATCTTTTGTCTGCTGGGAGAATCAGGCTGTGGAAAAACCACCTGTTTGCAGCTTCTGGGCGGTTTTCTTTTCGCGGAAAAGGGAAAGATTTTGATTCAGGGAGAGGATTATAGTGCCTTTCCACCGGAAAAACGACCGGTTTCCACAGTTTTCCAGTCCTATGCTCTTTTTCCTCATATGACGGTCTTGGAGAATGTCTGTTATGGCCTAAAATGGAAGGGGTTTAAAAAGAAAGAGCAGCTGGAGCAGGCAGAAAAATATCTGGATATGATGAAATTGTGGTCCTTTCGAGATAGAATGGTTACAGAACTTAGCGGTGGACAGCAGCAAAGAGTGGCCTTGGCCAGATCTTTAGCGGTAGAGCCTAAATTACTCTTAATGGATGAGCCCTTAAGTAATCTGGATGCAGGACTTCGTAAAGACATTCGAGAAGAACTGGTGGACTTGCAAAGTAAAATTGGGTTTTCCATGCTCTTTGTTACCCATGACCAGGAAGAAGCCATGGAACTGGGACATAGAATCGGCATTATGGAAAAAGGAAAAATTTTGCAAATCGGCTCAGGAGAAGAGCTGTATCTACATCCGAAAAATGAGTATATTCGGCGTTTTTTTGGAGAGTACTTTGTGCTGTTCCTGGAAGGGAAGAATCATTTTCTTCGACCTGAAGATTTCGGTATACAGTCTGCAAAGAGCAGGATAGAGCCTTTGTCCGGAAGACAGGAGGGAAGAGGAGAGCTTCGGAAAAGGGGAAAAATACTTTCTGAGGTATTCTTAGCCTCTTACCGTCTATATAGGATAAATCTATTCGGCCAGGAGGTTCATATTAAGCTACAGGCTAATGCTCCCTTTAGAAGGGGAGAGGAAGTGGAAATATTTTTCTATGAAAAGGAGGAAGAGCAATGATTTACTTAGATAATGCTGCAACCAGTCAAAAGAAGCCAAAGGATGTTTTGGAAGCGGTACTTCATGCCATGGAAAGTATGGGAAATGCGGGGCGCTCTACCCATGAGGCGGCCCACAGCTCCACAAAGACGGTATTTGATACAAGAGTTTTACTGACGGAGTTCTTTCATGGAAAGAATCCGAGCCATTGTATCTTTACGAAAAACTCTACGGAAAGCTTAAACATGGCGATTCTGGGCAGTTTAAAGCCGGGAGACCATGTGATTACCACGGTGATGGAGCATAATTCCGTCCTTCGTCCTCTTTATGCCATGGAACGGCAGGGGGTAGAGCTGTCCTTTTGCGGTTTGGATGAGAATGGTATCCTGGACTATGCTTCTTTAGAAAAGCTTTGGAAAAAAAATACCAAAGCCATCGTTCATACCCATGCCTCCAACCTGACAGGGGATCTGGTGGATTTGGAAAGAATATCCGCCTTTGTGAAAGAAAAATCCTTGCTTTGGATTGTGGATGCTTCTCAGACTGCAGGAGTTTATGATATTGACGTGGAAAAGCTGGGTATTGACATCCTGTGCTTTACTGGACATAAATCCCTTTTGGGGCCTCAGGGTACCGGGGGAATGCTGATTAAGGAAGGAATTTCTCTTCGCTCTTTATCTTACGGAGGAACCGGGGTGGAAACCTATAATGAAGATATGCCTGCGGAGTATCCGAATCACCTGGAAGCAGGAACCTTAAATGCCCATGGCATTGCAGGACTTCATGAGGGGGTGGCCTATATTCAAAGAGAAGGTATTGCAACTATCCGAGAGAAAGAGCTTAGCCTAATGGAGCAGTTTAAAAAGGGAATTGAGTCCCTTCCCGGGGTAAAGCTCTACGGAAATTTCCAGGAGAAGAAACGCTGCCCTATTGTCAGCATGAATCTCTATGCCTATGATTCCGCCATGGTCAGTGATGAACTCTTTACCCGTTTTAATATTGCCACCAGA
>CALHIC010000177.1 GCA_938030845.1 uncultured Oribacterium sp.
AGAAGCTGAAGATAAATTAAATAGCTTAATGGAAGCTGCTACGCAATAATCTTTTTCTTCTCGGAAAAGGCTGCAAGAAGATTTCTTCTTGCAGCCTCTCCAAACTAGAAAGGTAGGTCAGAAAATGAAGACAAGATCTTATACGAAATGGTTGTTTGTACTTCCTGCCGTCATTGTCGTAGCCGCCCTTTTTATCTATCCCATTTTTTCCAGTCTCTTTTTTAGTATGACCAGTAAGAATCTAATTCGACCAAGATACAGTTTTCTGGGACTGAAAAACTATAAAGATATTCTAAGTGATCCCAAATTTTGGGCAGCCTTTTTGAACTCTTTAAAATGGACTGTATTTTCCTTGTTGGGACAGATATTGGTAGGCTTCACTGCTGCTCTGGCCTTAAATCGGGTAAAGCTCTTTAAAGGGATGTATAAAACTCTACTGATTATTCCCTGGGCCTTCCCTTCCATCGTTATCGCCTTCTCTTGGACTTGGATATTAAACGGAGTCTATGGCATTTTACCGAATCTTTTGGTGAAATGGAAAATTTGCGAAACCGCTCCACAGTTTCTCACAGAAAAGAATCTGGCTTTTATCGTACTGGTACTCATCAACATTTGGTTCGGAGCACCGATGATTATGGTCAATGTCTTATCTGCTTTACAAACTGTACCACAGGACCAGTATGAAGCCGCAAAAATTGATGGTGCCAGTGCCTTGCAGTCTTTTCAACACATCACCATTCCCCACATCAAGCTGGTTATGGGACTTTTGGTGGTTTTAAGAACGGTTTGGATTTTCAATAACTTCGACTTAATCTATCTGATTACCGGTGGAGGACCTGCCGGAAGCACGCAAACCGTCCCCCTTTATGCCTATGAAATGGGTTGGGGAACCAAGCTGCTGGGAAAATCCTCTGCTGTAACAGTGCTACTGTTTATTTTCCTAATGAGTGTTTGCATTATCTACTTCACCATTATGAATTGCTGGGAAAGGGAGGAAAATAAATGAGAAAGAAATATTTTGCGAGCTTAATCAGCCACATCTACCTCTTGCTCCTCTGTTTCTTCGCCATTTTCCCCTTGCTATGGATTATTATTTCCTCCATTAAAGGAAAGGGTGAATTAACCGGGAATCCCACAGCCTTTCTTCCGAAGGTAGTAACTTTGGAATATTATCGCCATGTGATTTTTGATTTGGGATTCATTGTAAATATCCAAAACAGTGTCATTATTTCCTTAGCCACAACCGGAATTGCCATCACAATTTCCTCTTTGGCCGCCTATGGCATTGTGCGCTTCTTCCCTAAAATCGGAACGGTACTGTCGAAGGTTTTGGTGACCACCTACATTTTCCCTCCCATCCTTTTAGCCATTCCTTATTCCATCGTAATGGCAAAGCTGGGACTGACCAATACCAGAATCGGATTGGTACTGGTCTACCTTTCCTTCAGTATTCCCTATGCGGTTTGGCTTTTGGTGGGATTTTTTAAAACAGTTCCCATAGGAATAGAAGAAGCCGCAAAGATAGATGGCGCCAATAAAATTCAGGTGTTTATGCAGGTAGTGATTCCTCTGGTGGCACCGGGAATCGTAGCTACCGCCATTTATACCTTTATCAATGTTTGGAATGAGTTTTTATACTCTTTAATCCTGATTAATGATACTTCCAAGATGACTGTGGCTGTTGCCCTTCGCTCCCTAAACGGTTCAGAAATATTGGACTGGGGCGATATGATGGCAGCCTCCACATTGGTAGTAGTTCCTTCCATTATCTTCTTCTGCCTGATTCAAAATAAGATTGCAGGAGGACTGTCCGAGGGAGCTGTAAAGTAAATTAGTGTAGAAGCTATATCGACTTTTAAAAAACGAAAATAAAAAACGAGGATTGGGACTAAGAGAAGTAAAGAAATGAATCTTTAGCCCTAAATCGTGAAAAGTTAGGAGTTAAACATGATAAATTATGCCGTAGTGGGTGTTGGCTATTTCGGTGCTGAATTAGCCCGCATCATGAAAGAACAAGAAGATGCACAGGTTGTTGCCGTATATGATCCGGAAAATGGAGAGACTATTGCGAAAGAATTATCCTGCGACGCAGAAGCAAGCTTGGAATCCCTTGTATCCAGACCGGATGTAAATTGCGTGATTGTGGCATCCCCAAATTATTTGCACAAAGAGCCGGTAATTTTGGCTGCAAAGCACGGAAAGAATGTTTTTTGTGAAAAGCCTATCGCCCTTTCCTACGCAGACTGTGATGAGATGGTAAAGGCCTGTGAAGAAAATCACGTGATTTTCATGGCAGGACACATCATGAATTTCTTCAATGGTGTGCACCATGCAAAGGAACTGATTAACGAAGGAAAAATCGGAAAGGTTCTCTACTGCCACTCTGCCAGAAACGGCTGGGAAGATGTGCAGGAGTCCGTATCCTGGAAGAAAATTCGAGAGAAGTCCGGAGGACACCTTTATCACCACATCCATGAGCTGGATTGCGTCCAGTTCCTCATGGGAGGAATGCCGGAAGAAGTTACTATGGAAGCCGGAAATGTGGCTCACCAAGGCGAAGCCTTTGGTGATGAGGATGATATGATTTTCATAACCGCCCGTTTTAAGGATGGCCGTTATGCTGTGATGGAATGGGGTTCCGCCTTCCGTTGGCCGGAGCATTACCTGCTGATTCAGGGTACAGAGGGAGCCATCAAGCTGGATATGTTTGATGCCGGCGGCACTCTTAAGGTTGACGGAAAAGAAAGCCATTTCCTTCTTCACGAAAGCAAAGAGGAGGACGAGGACAGAACCCGCATC
>CALHIC010000178.1 GCA_938030845.1 uncultured Oribacterium sp.
GGTCCCTGCCTTAAAAATTCCTTTGGGACAATGTAAAAATCTTTGTTAACTACAGAAGAAAGCGGAATCTTTAATCCGCTTTCTTCCTTTTCCTGCATGGAGAAGGTCACAAAGCGGGAATCCAGAAAGTAGTCCAAATAATCGTCCAGCTTAATATCCCCATAGATTTTGCCGTCTTCTCCTCGATATAGAGAAAAGCTTCCCTGCAAATCCATGGAATTTACCGGAAAATGAATATTTACCGTAGTAGTATTTTCCATCTTCTTGGCATCTCCTTCCTCCAAAGGAAATAAAATTTCCCATTGGGAGGAGGTAATTATTTTATATAAAGGATTGCCGGCTTCTACACGAACGCCGTTTTGGGCATAGTTTACAGAGCTTTGGGCATTTTGCAGAATCTCCGCCGTAAGTTTTTCTTTTTGAAAGTCCTCATAACCGTCAATGGTATAAGAGACAATACCGGCTTCTTCCGCATCCATCACGGTATAGGAAATCCCTAACTGGGAAAGAGCCTTTTGTACCGTATTTTCTCCCTCTTCCGTATTAAATAAGAGAGTGTTTTGAAGACTGCCCTGAAGGGTATACAGCCCGGTAAACTGATTGTTTTGAAAGCTGCCTGCAAAGTCCTGAAGACGAAGGCGAATATCTTCTATCTGTTGCTGGGTAAATTCTCCTAAAAGTTCGGGGTGTTCCTGTAAATACTTCTCCAGATTTCCGGTTTCGTCAATAAAGTACAGCTCTCCTCCCTTACTGACTCTTCTTCCGTCCGCTACGGAAAAATGCACATAACCGGACTCTTTGGCGGAATAGCTTTTTTCTTCCCGAATGATCAATCCGGTATACTGTTTTTCTCTCACGAGACTACCCTCTCCCACTTCATAAAAACGAAGGCTTTGTCTTCGGCTGTAGGAAAATACACTAAAAAGAATATAGAGAGCAATAATCACAAAGATTATTCCCTCTATATTCCACATGCTATTCTTTTTGCTCTTTCTTGAACTTGGCATAGTTACAGTGCAATCGCAATATGGTCTCTTAATTCAAGTGGAACATCTTCTTTGTCCATGGACAAACTGCTGATGATGTTAATCTTGTATTTTTCGGACAAAGCATCCAATTTACGTACACAGTCTCCGATAGGCTTTCCTTCCAGACTGGCCAGCTTTAAAAAACTATCTAAAATCAAATATTCCAAATCATGATCCTGAGAAATAATTCCGCTGATAAAGCCGACAAACTCATCCTCCGACTCCAACTGGAATTCATTGACATTAATCAAACGTACCTTGTTGTTAAGCTCATACATATGCTGAGAGGAGCGATCCAAAAAATCCACCGTTCCCTTTGCTTCCGTAACGGCTTTGTTCGCCCGATCAATGAGCTGTTTTGTCTTTCCTTTTCCTCTTTGTCCTACAATAAACTGAACCATATGCATTCCTCCTTTAATTCTGAACAAGAAACGATAGCCTATGCTACAATGCCCTGCTTTTTATAAAAAGTATAGACTATTCATGAAATCTTATCAAGTAAGTTTGTCATATTCTCATAAAGATTCTCTTTATTTGTCCCCTTCATTACAACAGAATAATAGGGGATAGCAGTGGAAGCTTTATCCACAGTTAAGGCTAAGCAATAGCCTGCTTTTTTGGTGGTTCCTGTTTTTGCTGCCAAGATTTCCAAACCGTCGGGAAGCTCCTTCTCTCCGGTAGAATATAAATTTGTTGCCTTCCATACCTGAGACTTGGGAATACCGTTTTTATCTTTGTATTGTACCTGAATTTCTTTTGTGGCCAGAATTTCCCGTAAGCTGTCATATTTCATGCATTCTTTTAAAATGAGGTAGATATCATAGGGAGAAGTATAATGATTATCATCCGGCAAACCGTGAGGATTGGTAAAATGGCTGGAAAGGCAACCTAGTTCCAAAGCTTTCTCATTCATCCTGTCTACAAAAGCGGAAACAAAACCTGCCGTAGCTTCTGCCACAGCGACAGCCGCATCATTTCCGGAGGGGAGAAGCATACCGTATAAGAGATTTCTGATGCTAAGACTCTCTCCAACCTGTAAAAATGCAGTGGAAGAACCTGCTTCTTTGATTACGGAGGAGCCGGAAACCACAAATTCCTGATCTAGATTTTCCACGGAAGATACACAAACCAGAGCAGTCATTAATTTGGTGATGCTGGCGGGATAGGTTCTGTCATAGGGATGATTAAAGGAGATAGCCCGATCTCCTTCCTTACCGTCTTCTTCCACCAAAAGAAAATATTCCACGTCCATATCCTGGATTTGTGCGCTTGTATCTGAAGGAATAGCCAAATCCTTGGCAAAGCTTTTGGTGCTGTTCTGAATATCCTCTTCCACGGTAATGGAAGATAATCTTTGTATACTTTGTTCTTCCTGAAAGGCCTTTTCCAGCTTCGGTTTACAGGAGCTAAGGCAAAGGGGAAAAATACACAGCAAAAGAAAGGCTTTTTTCCTTCTTAAAAAAGTACTCAAAGCCTTTCTTCTAGCCAATATTCCTCCACTCTAACTCACCACGTTCCAGAGCGTGAATTAATAATTCTCCTGTTGCCAGATTTGTGGCAATAGGAATATTGTAAATATCGCATAATCTGACTACGGAATTTACTTCCGGTTCCGTATCCCTTACAGGAGAGGGATCTCTTAAAAAAATCACCATATCCAAATTTCCCTGTTCGATTTGAGATGCCAGCTGTCTGGCTCCTCCGGTTTCTCCCGGAAGAAACTTATGGATTTTCAGATTGGTAACTTCCTCTACCAAAGTACCTGTAGTTCCGGTTGCATATAATTCATGTCTAGTCAGGATACCTCTGTAAGCAATACAGAAATTTTGCATGAGCTTCTTCTTGGAATCATGCGCAATTAAACCCACCTTCATCTCTACCCTCCTACGTCTTCCTTTGTAAAGCAACATTTAAGACAATTCCGAAACCAAAGTATACGGACAGCAGGGAACTAACGCCTCGCGAAAAAAAAGGAAGTGTAATTCCGGTATTCGGAAACAGTCCGGTTGCCACCGCGATATTTGTATAGGTCTGAAATCCGATCCAGGCCATAACGCCTACACATATTAGCCGACCACTTAAGGTTTTTGCTCTATAGGCTATTATAAGACATTCTAAGATAATCAACAAGAAGATTATAATAATTATTAAAGAACCCCGAAAGCCTAATTCTTCTCCGATTACCGCGAAAATGAAGTCATTATCCTCCTCAACCAGAAAGTTTCCGTTTTTCACGGAGAAGATGGAATTATTAAATAGTCCTTTTCCGTTATACATTCCGGAGCCGATGGCCATAATGGACCACATTTGTTGGTAATAATCATTGCTGTTTTCTGAAGGATTTAAAAAGGTCAAAATTCTTTGTACCTGATAGCCCTGTAAAATTGGAATCTTATCATAGAGCCCTGAGGAAAAAAGGTAGAAAAGAAGACCCAAAACTACCACGACCACTCCTAAAAAGGCAAAAATCCATTTTAATTTCAGGGGAGAAGCAAAGGTCATGGCGGCAACGATGACCGTCATAATAATGGTTGTGGATAGATTCGGCTGAATCATGACAAGTCCTACGGGAATGGAAAAGTAAAGTGCTTCCATTAATAAGGCGTGAGGGTGATTGATATCTTCCTTCAGCTTTTGCAGTTAATCCGCAAAGAATAGAATCAATCCCACCTTTACGAACTCCGAGGGCTGCACCTTTCCCAAAACAGGGACAGTAATCCATCTGGTAGCACCGTGTCCGGAAGCTGTACCGTAGATTTTAACACCGGCCAAAATCACTACAGAGAGTATATAAATCCATGGGGACCATTTACAAATCTTCCGGTAATCAACCAAAGAGATTCCCACACACATGGCCAATCCTACAAAGGAGCCGAGAATCTGTCGTACTACAAGGGGATCTTTAAAGCTTTCCGCCGATGTTGCGGAGCGGACGATAAAGATTCCGATGGTATTTAAGGCAATCATGTATAGGACAAGCCGAAAATCATATTGCTTAAAATCATAATCTAATTTCCACTTCATAAAATCTCTTTCTCTTAGTCGCTGACATTAACCGACAAAATGGAGCTGGCATCTCTTTGCAAAATGGTATCCATACTAAGCTTTCCGAAGCAATAGTCATAAACCATATTGGCCAGGCTGGCTGCGACAGCACGTTTCAAGAGGCGATGGTTATTGGCCCCGTAATAGCGTGCGATCTTCATAAGGCGCGTAGGAGACGAACACCGCATGATTACCCCTATCCTCTCTTTCCTGTGCAGTTCCTGTTTTTCCGGCAACGCTAATGTTTTGTCCTAAAAATACATTCTTGGCCACACCCTCGGTAATCACCTTTCGAAGACCTTCATGTACCGCATTCCATGTGCTATCCGCATAGTCCAAATGTCTCAATAGAGAGGCACCCACTTCTTCCACCGTCTTTCCCTTAGGGTCTGCAATTTTATCCACTATAGAAAGATTATAAAGATTGCCTCCATTGGCAACAGCGGTAATGTATTTTGCCAGCTGGGCAGTATTATAGGCATGGTTTCCCTGTCCCATAGCGGAACGTTCCGGATCATAGTCGGAAATTCTGGGTTCTGCCTCATCCAGTTCAATGCCGGATTTTTCGTTTAAGCCAAAGTCACTCGCATATTTCCGGATTCTTTCCATTCCCAGTTCCGCATTGTAATTTCCCTCTGCATCCGTTGCCAAACGATGTCCTAAATCCGCAAAGAAATAGTTACAGGAATTTTTGATACCATCCACCAAGGTTTCATTTCCGTGGTGGGAAGGCCAAATCCAGCAACGAATATTAGGTGTAACTTCCTCATATTTACCTGTACAGTCAATGACAGTGCTTAAATCCAATACCTTTTCTTCCAAAGAAGCAATGGAGCTGATGGGCTTAAAGGAGGAACCGGGAGCCAACTGGGTTTGGGTTGCACCGTTAAGCAGCGGTAAGGATAAGTCTTCATTACATTTTTTTAAATAAGCGGCATCATTAATCCGATTGTTGTCAAAGCCGGGATAGCTGACCAAAGCACGAACCTTTCCGGTCTTTACATCCGTCACTACCACGGAACCGTTACAGGGATCCAGAGCGAACTGTGCGGGAGTAAGTTGCAGCTTTCTGATTTTATCAATCAGAAAGGTATAGGCAAAATGACTGTCTCCCCGGGCTAAAGCATCATAGGAAGAGGCATCCTGGGGCAATACGTTTTGTTCAAAAAGAGCCATCAAAAGAAGATTGCCTCTGATTTTTTGATTTGCGATAGCGTACTTGTATAGCAGCTTTTCGAATCCGGAATCCTCTCGTAAAAAACTCATGATTTTATTTACAAAGAGCTGATAAATCTGCGCACTGTCCGAATATTCCTCCGATAAGTTCAGCTTGGTCGTATCAATCCACCCCTCTTCTATTCCTTTTTTAATAAAATCATGAAGGGATATACTGTCGCTTTTCCAGGAGGCAAGAGCCTGGGAGGATTTAAATCGGGAGTCCTCCGGATTTACGATTCCGCCTTCTTTTCCTAATAGGTAATCGTAGATATAAACCATATAGCCCTGCATTTCCTGGGGAAGAGCGGATAATTCTCCGCCGCTATCCTGCATAAGGACAGCTTCCACTTGAGAAAGCACGGCTTCTTTATTTTCTTGAAAGAGAGACCCGATCTGCTTTTCTGCATCTCCGGCATCCTCTGCGGTAAAATGCTCTTTA
Organism: uncultured Oribacterium sp.; assembly: GCA_938030845.1. Classification (GTDB taxonomy): domain Bacteria; phylum Bacillota; class Clostridia; order Lachnospirales; family Lachnospiraceae; genus Oribacterium. Next base: position 5,731 of record CALHIC010000178.1, read on the forward strand.
TTCAGAACATTGTTATTAATGAGCTGGTAATAAGCGTCCTTTACGGGAATCATCAGCTGGGACTGCTTTAAAGCACTTTGGTCCAGCTCATTCTGTTCCGTAATCTTGGAGGCTAAAATTCCTGCCAATTCCTGCTCTAAAAGATGATATATGGAAATCTGATCGTTAGCGGAAATGGTGGTATAAATATCATTACCTGCTCCGGGCTTTTCCTCGGAGATAACCTCCATAATACTTCCCACGTTGTTCAGATACATTTCCTTGTATCCTTTTTTCCCTTTTAAGACAAGATCCTCACTCTTTTCCAGTCCCCAAACGCCCACCACATCATTTACCGCATAGGAGCTGTCCTGCTTTTGTAAATCCGCCAGCTGACTTTCCTGTACCTGGCCGGTATATCCTACGATATGGGAAAGGTAAGGGGCATAATTGTATTTTCGAACAGAGACATTTTCAATATCCACACCGGGGAGATCATACTTGGATTCCAGAATCTCCGCCATACATTCCCGGGAAACATTGTCCACAATGGTGGTGCTCATATAACGCTGATAAGAGGTCAGTCTCAGGGTATAAATAATACCGATCATATCCAGAGCGGTTTCATCCGACAAAGTAATGGGCTTCCCGTCTTCATCCGTAAGCTTGCTAAAGTTATATAATTTTTTTGCCTGTAAGAAGCATTGCTCAGCGGTACAGTTGGCTTCCTTCTCGCTTAACTTCTCCGGCGTTTTCCGGAAAACATTGGCAATGAGGCGAAGCCGGTCCTGATCGCTTGTGGTGGTATAGACAAAGCTTCCGTCTTCCTGCTTTTGTACTTTAAACTGGCTCTTAACGGGATATTGATATTTTTCAATAATTTCCGCCAGTTTTTTCAACATTAAATTTCGCTTATTGATTCCGGCACTGGTTCCGGAAAAGCTTCCGGTTTCCGCAATCGTTATGTTGTATTGTAATTCATTGTAAGCCAAAAGCTTACCGTCTTTATCGTAAATATTTCCCCTGGTTCCTGGAATCACCAAATCCTGTCTGGTATTTTTTTGGTATTCCTGCAAATAATCATTTCCATGCAATATCTGCAGACGAAAAAGATGCAGTGTTAAAACGGAAAATAAAAGAAAAAAAACAATGGATAATGCAAAGAGTCTGGAGGAAAACAGGCGGTTTAGCATTTCTTTGAGAAAACCAAATAACTCTTTCATCATAAAACTTTTTCCTCCAATTTCTTGCTGGCACTAAAGAAAAAACGATATAAAACTACGGTAAGTAAAAAGGAAAATACAATAGAGGGAAGAACAATATGCAGGGCATAATAAGGAATGTTCCCCTTTCCCCGAACGGCAAAACGGAAAATATAAATATACAGATGATAAATAAGACCGCTGACTACACAAAGAAACAGTGGCAGGGTAATGTACTCTTCGTAATAATAATGATGAAAATATCCATTACCATAGCCGATTAAAACAAAAATCAGGGAATAGAAGCCGAAGGGACCGGAATAAAACAAATCCATTAAAAGTCCGGCACAAAGTCCATAAAACATTCCCGGTAAAGAGCCATAATAAAAGCCGAAGGAAAAGCAAAGAATCAAAAGCAGATTAGGACTTGCGGACAAAAAGGGAAGCAGGGGAAATACACTGGTTTGCAATAAAAATGCCAGAATCAAAAGGGCAAAGTAAAACATTGCCATGATTCTTTTTGCGCTTGCCTTTCCTACTTTCTTATTCTGCAAGGTCCTTACTCTCCTTTTGAAAACGATCGTCTTTTCGCTCTTTAAGCACCAAGACTTCCCTTAAATCCGTAAAATCTGCGGCAGGAATCAGATAGCCGTTTTTCATTAAACGCTTCTCATCTTCTTCTATACCGATGGCATAGCCTACCAAAATACCGGGAAGAAATTTAGAGGAAATATTGGAGGTAACAATACGATCTCCATCCTGAATTACCGCTTCTTTCTTCATATTGGTAATTCTGAGTCTTCCCTCTTCAAATAGCTGTAAATCGCCGGCCACGATACAGGTATCACTGGACTGAATTCCCATGCAGGAAACTCTGGACTCATCATCTATGATGGAACGTACAGTGGCATAATTCAGTCCCACATCCGTAACAATTCCTACCAGACCGCCCTTGGCCATAACATTTTGATCTACCATAATGCCGTCCTTAGAGCCCTTATCTATACGGAAGACCTGGAACCAGTTTTCCGAGTCCTTGGCAATGACTCTGGCGGCTACCTTATCGTACTGTAAATATTGCTGATCCAGGGAATATAAATCCCGTAGACGTTTTAATTCTTCTTCATTCTGCTTTAAGATATTGTTTTCCTCTGTCAGAAGGTCGATTTTGGCATTAAGCTTTTCATTCTCCGCTTCCGCTTCCAAGAGGGTTTTGTGCTTTTCCCAGCGGGAATAGAGCTTATAGCCTACATAATTCACACCGGACTGTATAGGAACCAAAACGGTTCCCACTGCATTCCGAAGAGGATTCATAAAGCCGTCTTTAACAGACGACAGAACAATCATCATAATGCATAAGACCGTTAAGAGTATAAAAATATATTGATTTTTTGTCAATAGAATGAGTTTCTATCTCCTTTTGGAGTTATATTCTTTCTTAATTAAAAAGGATTCAAAGTTTTTTAAACCTTAAATCCTTAATAAATTTTATTTATTTTTTACATAGCTTTCTCATCACTAACCATTAAACTTGCAACACCATTTAAGTCTAAACCTGCAAAACAATCTTCTTTATTTTTAGAATTTTTTAACTTATAATATGCTGCCTCTGCTATCATAGCTGCATTATCTGTACATAATTTCATACTTGGATATATAACTTTAATTCCTTTTTCAGCTGCTTTTTCTGTAAGT
>CALHIC010000179.1 GCA_938030845.1 uncultured Oribacterium sp.
CCGGCCTCCTCCCTTTTATAGGAGAAATAAGAGAATCCTTTTTTATTTTTCCTCTTCTTTAGCAGATTCTGTTTCTTTTTCCCTCTTTCCGTAAACTTTCTCTTCAAAGGGATCTCTCACTTCCACCTTCTTTTCATAAAGTCGGAAAATCCGTTTGAAAAAGGCGGAATTCATCCAGGCAATCAGAGGGTAGCCTAAAACAAAAAATACCGGCGTAAACATTGGCATAAATAAAATCAAAAAATAGCTTCCCACAACCAGCAATACATCCGCAGCAATCATGCCAAGGGTATAGGGAAGATGGCGAATGGACATAAGTAAGGCATGAATCAAGGTCCTTTGCCAGGTATTATCAAAGCGGGAAAGCAGGGGCCAGACGTAGAGAAAAACAAATAGCCACAGCAAAAGCAGTGCATCCGTAATCCCCCGGAAAAGGAAGCGTAATGCCGTGTTATTGGCAAATATCATGGAAAAAAAGCGATGATCCAGAAGAAGAATCACCAAAATCGGCAGTAAAATCATCCAGAGAATGATGCCCTCCTTTAAATTCTGTTTAAAGGAATGCATAAACATCCTGAAATTGCCTCGATCCTCCTCGTGCACAATCTTAATGGTACAGTAATATAAAGCCGTTGTAGACGCTCCCAGAGTTACAATAGGCAGAGAAAACAGAATCCACAAAAGATTCAAAACCATCATATCCGCCAATCGGCCTACAAACCGCCACACATCATTATCATAATTAAAAAAGCCTTGAAACATCTACTGCTATTCCTTCCTAACTCCTTTATCTTTTTCCCTCTTCTCCCCCTTGCTCCGCTCTTCCAATTCCAAAAGATAAGCCTTCGCATCCTTTAAAAAGCTTAGACTGATCAGTAAAATCACCAGTCCGATGGGAAATGCCGCAATGATGGAGACAGACTGCAAGTTTACCATAGAACTTTCGGAAAAGACTAGTGCCAAAGGCAGTAAAATCAATAAAATCGCCCAGAATCCCTGTACCTTTCGGGATGGCTCCTGTCCCTCCGGAAGGCTTTTATAGCTATACTGCGCCGCCACCAAGGCGATGGAATCAAAGGATGTGGCGTAAAAGGCAATCATGGACAGTAGCAGCAGGATAAATACCAGTCCGGGAAGAGGCAGAGTTTCCAACATTTTCACCACTGTAAGGTAGAGGGAACCATTCTCCTGATAGAGCTGTAACACCGGCAATTTATGGAAAACCTCCAGGGACAAGGTAAAATTCCCTAAAACAATGAAGCTTACATAGGTACTGCCGATGCCGAAAATATATCCTCCCATAATGGTTTGTCGTATGGTTCTTCCCCGGCTGATACTTCCGATAAAGAAGGGGGAAGCCACGCACCACACCATCCAATAGGCCCAGTAGAAAATCGTCCAGTTTTCCGGAAAATGATTTTCCCCTAAAGGATCCGTATAGGTAGCCATAGAGAAAAAGTGCTCTATCATCTTTCCCAGAGCATTCATTCCATTTTTTACAATAAAGGAGCCTACGCCGCTTCCGAAGAAAATGTAGAGAAGCAGGGCATAAAACAGCCAGGTACAGATTTTTGCCAAAAAGGAAACGCCGTCCATCCCCTTTAATACCGCAAAGGTATAAACCACACAGGTGGCCAATAAGATGATTAAGGTAAGCTCTCTGGTGGACAGCCCATTGGGGAGAAGCTTCTTAATAATTTCCGACATCAGGGGCGTAGCTACCGAAAAAGTGGTAGCTGTTCCCGCAAGAAGGGCAAAAACCGCCAGTAAGTCAATCCCTCTTCCCGCCAAACCATCGGTGTGCTTTCCTAAAATAGCTCTGCAGGCTTCCGAATATTTTTGTCGGCTTCTTTTCCGTACATGCAGCATAAAGCCGAAGGCTGCTGCCAGCACCAGATAAAATCCCCAGGGAATGGGGCCCCAGTGGAAAAGGGTGTAAATACTGCTCCAGTCCGACAACTTTCCCAAGGATTGGACATAGGGATCATTGGCATAAAGAATCCATTCTCCGAAGGAATAAAAGAGAATATCCGCTGCAAGTCCTGCAGTAAACATCATACTTCCCCAGGTAAAAAAGGAGTATTTCGGCTTTTCGTCAGGCTCCCCCAAAACAATATTTCCTAAGGGTGAAAAGGCGATATAAAAGGAGAGTAAGAAAATAAAGAGGCCGATTCCCAAATAGTAAACGGAAAACTCCCGTCCCAAAAATCCCCGAACAGAAGATAAAATCTGATTGGAATGTTCCGGAAACAGAAAAAAGGCAAAACACAAAAGAACTAGAATACATAGGGGAATTCCGCTAATCCCATAGTCTAAGGAATTCTTCGCATTTTCTCTTTCGGACTGCTTTCCCGAAGCCACTTTACTGTTTTTATTTTTGCTTTCTTCCCCAGTTTCTTTATCAGCTTCCTCTATAAATTCTTCCTTTGTACCTTTGTAGACTTCTTCCATGATTGCTTCCTCCTTGATTGCTTCTTCCATTTACTTCTTCTCCTTCTCCTCTAACAAGCGCTGGCTGTCTTCTCTTCGTACTTTTTGATAAGGCAAGCGAATAATCTTTTTATTTTCCCCCTCATCTTCCGAAGCTTTTTTTCCGGTACCAAGACGATAGGCCAGCTGAAACAAGGCCTTGGCCTGACCTTGTTCATCATTATACACCGTTCCCATCAAATTTCCCTTTTTTACCGCCTCTAATCCCACGGTAGTACCGTCTATTCCGTAAATAAAGGGTCTTTTATCCTTAGGCAAACCGATTTTGTCATAGGCATCTAAAACCCCTAAGGCCATATCGTCATTGTTGGAAAGAATCAATTCAATCCGATCCTGAAACTCCGGATAAAACTGCATCATCTTGCTTTGAGCTTCCGCACGATTCCAGTTGGCAATGGCATAGGACAGCTTTTCCATGGGAATGCCCTGCTGCATCAAGGTGTTTACAGAATACTCTGTCCTGACGATGGCATCCTGATGGCCTGCCTCTCCCTCAAACATCAAATATTGAATAACGCCGTCACCATTTTTATCCACCCTTGGCGATAGAAGTAATTTCTCCGTTTCATAACCTTCTTCCTCCGGTTTTGCCGCTAAAGCTTCTTCCGTGGAGGATTCTTCCGGAAAAATCTCCCGGCCTTCATCCAGAAATCCTGCTTCCCGTTCTATTTTCTCCAGGTTTTCCCTTCCCTTTTGGCGGACAAAATCCTGAATTCCCTCAAAATCCGCTTCACTCTCTGATAAGTTACTGCGCTCATCCTCTGTAGAGGCTTCCCTGCTTTCTCCCAGTACCGCTCCCTCTTTTCTGGCCTGCTCCGCTACCGCTTCCTTTTCTTTCGTGCTCTGTACGCCCTTGGAAAGATCGAACAAAGGCTCGCCCTTCTCATTGGCGCACTTTCCGCC
>CALHIC010000180.1 GCA_938030845.1 uncultured Oribacterium sp.
TAGTCTATAAGAGAAAGGCCAACAGCTACGGCTTAATCGAGCCGGAGGAATAATACCTTAAAATATTTAAAAGGGAGCTGTACAGCTCCCTTTTTTATTCCGCTCTTTTCCCGGAAACCCCTAAGAATGTCACAATCATCACAATGGGCATCACAATGGGTACCGCAATGTTAATGCCGGCCTGAGTGAGATAAGCCAGATAAGCCAGGCTTACCGCAAAGGGAAAGGCAGTTTGTCCGAAAGTTGCTTCCGCCACATTCTCAGTCTCTTTCTTCCAAAACACGGTGAAGACATTTTTCAGGAAAAAAAGATAGGCTAAAAGTCCAAAAACACCGATGGTCAAAAGCAAATTCAGGTATTCATTATGAATACTGTCAATCAGTCCCATGCCGGCCTGTTCCACTTCCACCTTATAATTGTCATTCGTCAGCATAAAATATCCATCCGGTCCATAGCCGAAGAGTCTCTTAAGCATAGGCATCTTATCCCGGAAGTATTCCATACCCATCCTCCAGATAAAGCCTCTGCCTGTTCCCCAAGAATCATCAAAGCGTAAAAATTGGCTGAACTGTTCCAGCACCGGATAGCGGTGGGCTACATTTACATCATAAATGGCATAGGCTCCCGCCATAAAGAACAGGACTAAAAGCAGGACATAAAGCCTCTTGAAAAGCTTCATGGACAATTCCTTCTTGCTGAATCTTCCTATAGCCCAAAGGATACCGGAGAGTACCATACCCAGATAGGGAAGAATCGTCTTTCCCATGGAAAAGAGGAAACCCGGTGGGGAAATTTGCAGTATACTTTGTCCCTTCCCCGCAAGAAGCACGGCCAGCTTCAATGAAAGGAAAAATAAAAAATATACGGAAAGGCAGGTTCCGAAGCTTTTGTTATCCTTCCAGCAGAAAAACGGCAAAAGCAGAAAAACAATAAAATACCCGAGAACTGCATTGTCACTGCTTCCGAAGATTGTAGCAATGTGGCAAAGCAACATCATTCCCATAAAGAAGTGCTTCCAACGAAGCTCCTTCTCCTGCAAATACAAGCAGGTATAGAGGCAGGCATAAAATAAGACAAGGCTGGTATAGCCGTTGATATTGCCCACCGGTCCGGCAAACATCGCCCACTTGGATAAGTCGGAAACATTATCAAAGAAATGCATATAGTTCATCATGTAAAAATCACTGATGCCCCATAAACACTGTAAAATCACGCCCACAGAAAAGAGAATAAGATGAAACTTTTTAAAGCGATAAAATCGGCTAAGCCCAAGATATACCGTGAAGAAAAGTAACCAGGTCAGAACCCCCATATATCTTCCCGTGCTTCCCCACCAGGTTTCATAAGGATATCCGGAAAGGAACATGGAAAGGAAAAAGAGGAGAATCAGAAGACAAAAGGGAAGATCCGTAGCAAATAAGGGCTTTTT
>CALHIC010000181.1 GCA_938030845.1 uncultured Oribacterium sp.
ACGGATGTTTCCTTATTAGAAGATAAGGTGGTAGGTGCAGGCCCTTATGTTTTGGAAGAGTATAAGACCGGTGAGTATTTAAAGTTTAAGGCCAACCCCAACTATGCCAAGGGAAAGCCTTATATTGATACCTTGATTTATCGGGTAATTGACAAGGGAGATACCGCTACTTTGGCTATGCAGAACGGAGAGGCGGAAGCCATGGTATTGTCTCCGGATATGATTGAGCCTTATCGGGAAAATGATGCCTTCACCCTATACAATTATAGTGAAGGTCGTGTGCCCTATATTCGTTTGAATACCGCTTCCGACAATATGCAGGATAAGACCTTCCGTTCCGGCATTTTCCATGCCTTAAACAGAGAGGAAATCATGAAGGCGGCTTACGGAGATCCGGATTACTATCATTTAGGCTATTCCTTCCTGCCCTATGATAACCAGTTCTATACCGAGGACGTGGAGAAGTGGGATCAGGATTTAGAAAAGGCTAAGGAAGAGGTAAAGAACGGACCAAAGAAGCTGACCTTACTCTACCCTGCCAATACGCCTATTTTGGAAAGAGAAGCTTTGGCGATTCAGGCAGAATGTAAGGCTGTGGGTGTGGATGTGGAATTGGCAAGTCTTGCGGATGCGGCTTACTACAAAGCCACCAAGGACTTGGGGAACAAAGACTATGATATTTTCCTGGGAGGCTATGTAATGGGCTCCGACCCGGATACCTTCTCCATCCTTTTCTCCACGGAGAAGGACAACAACATGAATTACCATAATGCGGAAATCGACAAGTTGTTCAGAGAAGGAAACAGTACTTTGGATTTGGAGAAGCGTAAAGAAATTTATAACAAGGTACAGCGTTTGGTAACGGAAGAGGCGATTTACTATCCTCTGGGCACCAATTTAAGAACACTGGTTACCAAGAAGGATGTGGATCCGGAAGAAGCTCAGCTTGTGCCTATCTACACCTTTGGAGATTTATCCAAGCTAAAGTTTAAATAAGTTTAAAAGCAGGAAAGTAAGTGCTGTAGCAAAGCTGTGAGTTTTTTAGCAAGTAAGCAAGTGCTTTATTTTTCAAAAGAATAGAACAAGTAGAAAAGAGGCAAGAAAATGGCATTCTATATCGGGAGAAGAATTTTGCAAAGTATTCCCCTGCTCCTATTGATTACCCTTTTGTCCTTTGGACTTATGAATTTGGTTCCCTATGATGCGGTGGATTCCATTTCCAACTCTAAGATGACGGAGGCGCAAAGGGAGGAA
>CALHIC010000182.1 GCA_938030845.1 uncultured Oribacterium sp.
ATCTTGCTTATCCCTGTAGCTATTTTGAGCAAATCTGTGCCTTTGCGGTAATGGTTCCGGTACAGGAGGCTACCATTGAGGCAAACGGAGACGCTTGGACAAACACTGCTGAGACCTATGTTTCCAACGGTCCATACTATGTATCCGCCTATACCCAGGATGAGCAGTATGTTTTGACTAAGAACCCGAATTACTGGGATAAGGATAACGTTACCTTTGAAACCATTAACTGGCTTTTGGTAAAGGACTCCAATGCAGCTTATACCGCTTATAACCAGGGAGACCTGGATTTCTCCAGAGATTTCCCGAAGGAAGAGTTGGAGAGTGTTCAAAAGACAGCGGATTATCATATCGATCCCCTTCGCGGAACCTATTTTATGATTTTCAACTGCAATAAGGAGCCTTTCAACAATCCTAAGGTAAGAGCGGCTTTATCCTTGGCATTGGATCGTGATTATATTGCCAACAGCATTATGCAGGGACTTTACAGTCCGGCAACCAACTTCGTGGGAACCGGTGTTTCCGATGCGAAGGAGGGAAGCTCCTTTGAGAAGGTTACAGAGGAAAAGTACGGCAATGCATTTGATTTAAAGGGCTATGATGCACAGCTTGCAAAGGCAAAGGAGCTTTTGGCTGAGGCAGGTTACCCCAACGGAGAAGGCTTCCCTGCATTTACTTATTCTACAAATGATACCGACTATCACAAGCCTGTAGCAGAGTATGCTCAGGATGTATGGAAAAAGGAGCTTGGATTAAATTGCTCTATCAGCATTTTGGAGTGGGCAAGCTTTACGGCAGACCGTCGTTCCGGAAACTTTGATATTGCAAGACAGGGATGGCTCTATGACTGGGATGATCCTGCCAATATGTTAAATCTTTTGGTAACAACTAACGGAAACAACGACGGTAAGTATTCCAGCACGGAATATGACTCCATTATGGATAAGGCAAAGACCCTTACCGACAAGGCAGCTTACTATGATGCAATGCATGAGGCGGAGCAGTTAGCTCTTAAGGATGCAGCAATTGCTCCTATTGCCTACTACAATGATACTTGGTTACAGAAAGAGAATTTAAAGAATGTATGGCACCATCCAAACGGTTTCTGGTATTTCATGCATGCTACAAAGGAATAATTAAGGAATCATTCGTAAAGTTTATTTTTACAGGAAAAAGCCTCGGAAGAATTGCCGAGGCTTTTTTTGTATGGTAAACTAGGGCATTAGAAAGAGGAGAATATTATGGAAAAAAGAAGAGTGATGTTGAAGCTTTCCGGAGAGGCCCTGGCCGGAGAGAAGCATTTCGGGTTTTCCGATGATGTTATTTTTAGAGTGGCGGATCAGGGAAAAAGAGCGGGAGATAGAGGCATAG
>CALHIC010000183.1 GCA_938030845.1 uncultured Oribacterium sp.
ATAGGCCAAAAGCCCACCCTCTCTAAGCATTCCTATGGCATGGTCCAGAATCTCTCTTTGTAAGACCGCACATTGGGAAACCTTCTCTAAGGACCAATCCGCTATAGCCTCCGGATTTTTCCGAAACATCCCCTCTCCGGAACAGGGCGTATCCACCAAAATTCTGGAAAAGAATGCCGGAAATTGCGCTTCCAGCTCTTCAGCGGAGCAGGAGCTCACCGCCACATGGCTATAGCCCATACGTTCCACATTTTTGGAAAGATTTTTGGCTCTTTCCATAATGAATTCATTGGAGAGAAGTATTCCGCCTTCCTCTGTTTTTAGTCTATCGGCAATCTGTAAGCTCTTTCCTCCCGGACTTGAGCAAAGATCCAGACAGCAATCAAATGGGCGAAGCTCCATATAAGGAACCACCGACATGGCGGATGGATCCTGAATATAATAAAGCCCCGCCTCATGGTAGGCATCGTGCCCGATTTGCACTCCTATACTTTGCAAATACTCTTCATCACAAAGATATTCTCTGCTAGACTCTTTTATTAACTCTTCCAGCTTCCAATTTTCCTTCCAATCCTCTAACGGAAAATCCGGATGAGCCTCCAGCTTCTGTAAATTCAGCCGAAGGCCTCGCTTCGGAGGCATAGAACAGGCTTTTAAGAAAGCCTTCCAATCCTGCCCCAGCCTGATTTTCATTCTTTCGATAAACTCCTCAGGCAATGAAATATGATTTTCCTGACAGTTCTCCTTCATTTACACTTCCTCATCCTTTTTTACACCGGCATAGTCTAAGAGCATTTTCCCTAAGGCCTTTCCGGCAGAGAAAAATCCGGAAAATGCTCCGTAATGATAAAAACGCACTAAAAGCATACCCACAGGCAGAGCTAAAACCATTCCGGAAATCCCGTAAATCTTATAGCCTAAAAAGAGGAAAACCAGAGCCAGTAAAGGGGGAAGCCCCACCGCATCCCCAATGATCTTCGGCTGCAAAATCTGTCGAATCATCTGGCTTAGAACGTAAATCAACAAGAGAGCTAAAAAGAGTAAAAATTTTCCTTTTAATAAAATCAGAGCCATCCAGGGCCACATAATAAAACCCACTCCGAAAACGGGGAGGGCATCCAAAAAAGCGGTTAAAAAAGCCAAAGGAATCGCAAGTTCCACTCTCAATATAGAAAAGCCTACGCTTAAGAGAATAAACACGCAAAACATGATTTGGATTTGCGCCCAAACATAGCCCTTTAAAATCTTTTTTCCGTCCTCCTTAAGAAGCTGCATATATTTTCTGAACTGCTCCGGAATATTTCGATGGAGAATCGATAACAACATTGCTCCTTCCTGGGAAAAACAAAGGGCAGACAGTATGGTAATAATCAGGTACAGGAACAGCTCCGGTAATCCGCTAACCACATGCAAGGAGAATTGCAAAGCCGGGGATGTCCATTTATTCATCATAGTCCTTCCCAGATTGTCCAAAGTGCCCGGAAGATCCGATAGCAGATTTTGAATCGAGGGAGGAAAGTATGGTAAATTTTCCTCTATCCCCTTCTCCAGTTGCCCCTTTAAATCCTGAATTTCCAAGGGCATATGAGAAATGCGCTGCTTAATCATGGGAAGTCCCAACTGCATAAGACAAAAGCAAAGATAGAAAAATAAAGCAAAAATAGCTAAGGTCAGCACCAGAGATATTTGCTTCTTCTTAAAAAACGGAAATCTCTTTTGCAAAAAAGAAATCAAGGGATTTAAGTAAAAAGCAATAATCGCTCCAAGGG
>CALHIC010000184.1 GCA_938030845.1 uncultured Oribacterium sp.
TCGTTTAGGTGTGACGGAAGATTTGGACATTCAATACGCTTTTTCCATTTTTCCGGATTTTTTTGTTCCGGACTGGATTAAAGGCGCTACTATGTATCAGATTTTTGTGGACCGCTTTCGAAATAGTGACGGAAAGAACAATGTAGAGGACAGAGAGTATATTTATCTGGGACGCCCTGTAGTATCTGTTTCGGATTGGGATGCCCCTGTAGAGTCCTTTGATGTACATCGCTTTTATGGCGGTGATTTGGAAGGGGTTTGGGAAAAGCTGGATTATCTGGAGCATTTGGGGGTAGAGGTTCTTTATTTCAATCCGCTCTTTGTGTCTCCCTCCAATCATAAATATGATACCCAGGATTACGACCATATTGATCCCCATTTGGGAAGAATTGTGAATGACGGGGGCAAGGTGCTTCCTAAGGGGGAAACGGACAATAGAGAAGCCTCCAAGTACAGTATTCGCAGTACGGACAAAGAGAATTTAGAGGCCAGTGATACCCTATTCTTACTTTTTGTGGAGGCCTGCCACAAGAGGGGGATGCGAGTGATTATCGACGGCGTTTTTAATCACTGCGGTTCCTTCCATCGCTATATGAATGCTTCCTATTTCTACAAAACCGATGAGGGCTCACCCTATCCTAAGGGAGCTTATGAAAGCTATTACAGTCCCTATCTGGATTACTTTCATTTTGCGAAGGAAGAAGAGAGCGATTGGCCGGAAAATGACAGCTATGAAAAGTGGTGGGGAAATGATACTCTGCCGAAATTGAATTATGAAAATGCTCCCAAGCTGGAGGCGGAAATCTTAGCGATTGCAAAAAAATGGGTTAGTCCTCCCTTTTCCTGTGACGGCTGGCGTCTGGATGTAGCAGCTGATTTAGGGCACAGTGAAGCCTATAACCACAGATTTTGGAAGAAGTTCCGAAGAGCTGTGAAGGAGGCCAATGAAGAGGCGGTAATTTTAGCAGAGCATTACGGAAATCCCAGTGCATGGCTGAAAGGGCAGGAGTGGGACAGCATTATGAACTATGATGCCTTTATGGAACCGGTCAGCTGGTTTCTTACCGGTATGGAAAAGCATTCCGACCGGGCTGAGCCGGAGAAATTCGGAGATGGGGAGCTGTTCTTTAACACCATGCGTTATAATATGGCGAAGCTTCCGGAAAATGCTTTAGATGCTGCTATGAATCAGCTGTCTAATCATGATCATTCCCGTTTCTTAACCAGAACCAACAGAAGAGCCGGTAGAATGAAAGACGGCTTTGATGATGCGGGAATCGGCATTGACTTCGGTCTATTCCGTTTGGCAAGCATGCTTTTGTTTACCTGGCCGGGAGCACCCACCCTGTTCTACGGAGATGAAGTAGGCGTATACGGATGGACAGAGCCGGATTGTCGTAGACCTTACCCTTGGGGAAAGGAAGATTTGGAGCTTTTAGAATATCATCGCTATCTGATTTCCCACAGAAAGGCATCCAGCGCCCTTAGAACCGGAAACCTTATGCTTCTGAAAAGCGGAAGAAACTGGGTTTCTTATCTTCGATGCAGTGAACATCAAATCGCTCTGATTATTATTTATTGCGGAGATGAGGATTGCACCCTGGATATTCCTTTGTGGAGAGCTTCTATAACGGATAAGATGGAGATTCGAAGAGTACTGAAGACCGATGGGAGAGGATATAATGCCGGACAAACCAAGCGCTATACGGAGAATGGAATCCTTTCCAGTAGATTAAGAGCAAAGACAGGAAAGATTTACCTTATAGACTTTTAGACTTTATAAGAAAACAAAAAGAGCTACAGAAGAGATTAGAATTCAGTTCTGTAACTCTTTTTGTTTTGTTATTCGGATACCACAAAAGCGGAAAGCTTATCTTCCACGATTTCTTCGATTTTCTCTACTGCAAACTCTTTTGCTTATGCTAGATTTTTCAACATGAGCTATGATTGTCAAGATTTAAAAGTTTGTTTTTATCCATAGATACTTTTGCGTTGGCTCTCAAAATAATGATCTTTAGCCTCTTCTATGAGATGAGAGAGACGTTCCTTTACTAAGGTTCCTACAACACCATCTTTTGGATCTGGCTTTATTTTTTCTTTGATAACTGCAAGATTCCCATCAATATCTATTGAATACTTTCTTCGCCTTGCCCCTGCTCTTATGTTCCTCCTCCAT
>CALHIC010000185.1 GCA_938030845.1 uncultured Oribacterium sp.
GAGGTCTTAAAGGACTTGGACTATGCGGTAATCCCCGGCTTCTACGGAGCCAATGGGGAGGGAGCAACCATTACCTTCTCCAGAGGAGGCTCAGATGTTACCGGCTCTTTGATTGCTGCGGCGGTTCATGCGGATCTTTATGAAAACTGGACCGATGTATCCGGTTTTTTGGTGGCGGATCCTCGCATTGTGAAAAATCCGGAAGTTATTGATTATATCACCTATAGAGAGTTACGAGAGCTTAGCTATATGGGAGCCGGTGTTCTCCATGAGGATGCCATTTTCCCGGTACGAAAAGAGGGAATTCCCATCCAGATCAAAAATACCAATGCACCTCAGGATCACGGCACCATGATTGTGGCCAATACCCTGAAAAAGCCCAGATTCATCATCACCGGAATTGCCGGAAAGAAGAATTTCTGCTCCATCAACATTGAAAAAGCCATGATGAACGCGGAAATCGGATTTATTCGAAAGGTGCTTTCCGTAATCGAGGAGAACGGTATTTCCGTAGAGCATACTCCTTCCGGAATTGACACCTTAACCCTCTTCATTCATCAGGAGGAGCTTGAATCCCATGAACAGAAGGTTTTACAGGGAATCCAGAGGGCAGTTAATCCGGACCTGATTGAATTGGAGGCGGATTTGTCCCTGATTGCGGTTGTAGGACGAGGAATGAAGTCCTCCCGAGGTGTGGCGGGACGTATTTTCTCTGCCCTTGCTCATGAGTACATTAATATCAAGATGATCGACCAGGGCTCTTCCGAGTACAACATCATTATCGGTGTGAAAAACGAAGACTTCAATGCGGCGATTAAGGCGATTTATAATATGTTTGTTTTATCGGTATAAGAGACTTTTTAGCCGGAAAGCATTCTTGGAACAGGAAGGCCGGTTTAGAGGGGAAAGGGAAGAAAATGCCTTCCTTTCCTAAATCCGGGAAGAGAAAGTGAGGGCTATGGACATTCTTGTCATAGGCGGAGGACCGGCGGGGATGATGGCGGCCATCTATGGGAAAAAGGAGGCCGGAAATCGAGAGGTCGTTCTTTTCGAAAAAAATGAAAAGCTGGGAAAGAAGCTCTTTATCACAGGAAAAGGAAGGGGAAACTGGACCAACTCTTGTGAAGAGAGCGTTTTTATGGAGAAAATCCTTCGAAATCCCCGTTTTTTCATGGGCGCCTTTCGGAACTTTAACAATCAGGATGCCATTGCCTTTATGGAGAAAAATGGCTGTGCGCTGAAGGAAGAGCGGGGAGGCCGCATTTTCCCGGAGAGCAATAAGGCCTTTTCCTTAACGGACGGCATGAAGAAGGCTTTACAGAAGGAAGGGGTAAAGATCTGCCTGAACAAAAAGGTGGACTCCATCCGAAAAAAGGGAGATGTCTTTTTGATTAAGGGAAATTTTCCGGAAGTGGAAGCGAAGAAAGTTATTGTTGCCACCGGAGGACTGAGTTATCCCTCTACAGGCTCTACAGGAGATGGATACGACTTTGCCAAAGATTTTTCCATAGGAGTCACAAAGACCTATCCTTCCTTAGTGAAAATGGAGGTTTTGGAGGAGGATGTGTACCCTCTTTCCGGCTTAAAGCTAAAGCAT
>CALHIC010000186.1 GCA_938030845.1 uncultured Oribacterium sp.
TCGCCGGGGTTATATTGATGCTCGCTCTTCCTCAGTATGCATACTTGGTTCCGCCTGCAGCTTTTGTCGGGGCGATATTTGCAGCCTTTTTAATATATCTTTTAGCATGGAAAGACGGGTTTACTCCCGTACGGATTATTCTATCGGGAGTTGCAATCAATGCTCTTTTGGGAAGCCTTACCGGTTTGGTTACCATTTTATTTAGCGACAGGCTTCAAGGTGCGTTGATGTGGCTTAACGGAAGTTTGTCTGGAAAAACATGGCGGCATTTTCAAGTGCTTATTGTATACAGTATTCCTGCCCTGATACTTGCTCTTCTTTGTATTAGGGCAGCGAATGTCTTATTGCTGGGAGATGAAAAAGCAAAAAGTCTTGGGGTAAGTGTCAACCGCTGCCGTGTATTTCTTTCGATTATCGGGGCTTTTTTGGCAGGGATATCGACTTCGACTGTCGGAATCATCGGTTTTATAGGTTTAGTTATCCCCCATATCATGAGGATGCTGGTCGGCTCGGATTATAAGAGCCTATTACCGTTTTCAATGTTCGGCGGAGCGGTTTTGCTGCTCGGGGCGGATACTTTTGCTCGCACTATTGCTTCACCGATTGAATTGCCTGTAGGAATTGTAATGTCGATATTCGGAGCACCGTTTTTCCTATACCTACTGAGAAGTTCCGGTAAAAGGAGATAAGGAGGTACTTTTGTTATGACAGCTGTTTCTGCAAAAGATATTTCGTTAAGATACGATAAAAAAGATGTAGTAAAAAGTTTTTCTGCGGATTTTACACAAGGAAAAATTATTTCGATAATAGGACCTAACGGCTCCGGAAAATCCAATATTTCTGATGCGGTTCGTTGGGTTTTGGGAGAACAGAAGGTAAAACAGCTTCGTGGAAATTCCATGCAGGATGTTATTTTCTCCGGAACTGCCTTAAGAAGAGCCCAGGGTTATGCCTATGTGAGCATGTGCTTTGATAATGCAGACCATGCTCTGAATCTTCCTTATGAGGAAATCACCGTAAGCAGAAGATTGTACCGCTCGGGAGAATCGGAATATCGTTTAAATGATGCGGAATGCCGTTTAAAGGATATTCACGAGCTTTTTTATGATACAGGAATCGGAAAAGAAGGCTATTCCCTAATCGGACAGGGACAGATTGATAAGATTTTGTCCGGAAAGGCGGAAGAACGAAGGGCTCTCTTTGATGAGGCGGTGGGAATTGTTAAGTTCAAAAGAAGAAAGGACATTTCCCAGAAAAAGCTGGAAGAAGAGCAGGCCAATATGGAGCGTATCCAGGATATTCTTTCAGAGCTGGAAAAGCAGCTGGCTCCATTGGAGAGACAGTCCGGAAAGGCAAAGAATTACTTACAGCTTAGAGATAAGCTCTTACTTTATGAAGCCAATCTTTTCCTTCTGGAAATGAAGGAGGCGGAGAAGGGCTTAGAGGAATTAGCGGAAAAAATTGAGAATTTAAGCTATTTTCAAAAGGAAGAGGAAGAGAAACAGAATCGTTTAACCCAAGCCTTTTTAGCTATGGAAAGGGAGGGGGACGCCTTAGAGGCGGAGGAACAGAGGATTCGACAGCGGGAAGAAGAGTATCTGTCGGAAAAGGCGGAGATAGAACGCCGGATTTCTCAGCTTCGAGAGGATATTTCCGGAAAAGAAAGCAGTAAAAAGCATTTTCAGGATCAAATTGAAAAGCTAAAGGAGGAAAGTAGCCGGCTTCTCGGGAAAATGGAGGATTTGGCGGCTACTTTATTTGCTATGCAGGAGCAGTTTAGCTCTTTGCTCCCTTTTAGTAAGGACAAGTCAGAAGTTCAGCTGGATGTGGATTTTATTCGTTCCACCATTAAGGAAGCGGAAAGGACCATTCAAAACTGCTTCGGGAATGCCTTTGCCTTTGAAGAGGCTCCAAAGCTGTCTAAGGGCGAGGAAGAAAATCTTGGAGAGCAGTTTTTATCCTTTCAGGAAAAAGAGGAGGAGTTGAAAAAAGCCAAGGAAGCATTTCAGTCTTTACTGCAAACAATGCAGGGACTTTCCCGGGAATTGCAGGAAAAAAGACAGGAGCTGGAATCTGAAAAGAGTCGTTTAGCCGTTCAGGAGAGGGCGGTGGAAAATCAAAGCCTTCGCCTTGAGAACCTGGAAAATCTTGCAGAGCGTTATGAGGGCTTCGGTAATGCGGTTCGCTTCTGTATGAGAGAAAAGGCTAGGGAAAAAGGCCTGATCGGCGTGGTGGCGGAGCTGATATCCGTTCCCAAAGATTATGAATTAGCCCTGGAAACAGTCCTGGGTTCCGGTCTGCAACAGTTGGTTTGTGAAGATGAGGGTACCGCAAAACGACTGATCGAAAAATTAAAAAGGGAGAGGCAGGGTAGAGCCAGCTTCCTTCCATTGCCTTCCCTTAGAAAAAACAGAGATGAAAAATATGACAGCTTAAAGAAGGAAGCGGGAGTGATCGGGGTATTTGCAGACCTGATTAAGGTTCCGGAGTCCTGTAAGGGCTTGGAGAACTACCTTTTGTCCAGAGTGCTTTTGGTAAGAAGCATGGAGGAGGCTCTTAGCCTAGAAAAAAAATATCATCATAGCTTAAGAATAGTCACTCTGGAAGGAGAGCTCTTACAGGCAGGGGGAGCTATTTCCGGCGGTGCCTATAAAAATAATTCCTCTCTTATGGGAAGAAAAAGAGAGATGGAAGAGCTTAAGGAGGGGATTGAGAAGGGAAAGGAAGCTTGCGACAATATTCGGAAGTCTGTAGAGGAGAAGATGATGGCCTGCAATAGGCTGGAACAGGAGCTCTCCGCCAAGGAAGAAGAAAGACATCGGCAGGAAAAGGGGATTTCCGAGCTGGAGCTTATGCTTCAAGCAAAGATGCAGTTAGAGTATCAAACCCTGTCCACCAAGACGGATTTTCTGACAGAGCAGATGCATGGCTACAGCGATGCTTTGGAAAAGCTTTTTGCGGAGCAATTTGATTTGGAAGAGGCTAAGAAGCAGTCCAAGGAATCCGTACTGCATCAGGAAGAGGAAATTAAAAACTTGCAAGAAAAGCTTTCCGATGGAGAAAAAGCATTTTCCGATAGAAAGGAAAGCCTGCAAAGTATTCAGGAGCAGAAGCAAAAGATTGCCGAAAAACAAAAGGCATACTTTGCGGAAAAAGAGAAGTTTGCAGAAGCTCAGCTGAATCAGGAAAAGGAAGCTCTTCGTTTAGAAAACCAAAAGGAAAAATTAGAAGAGCAAAGTGCCAAGTCTGCCCAGTATATTTTGGAAGAGTACGGATTACAGTTCTCCGAGGTGAAACAGTATTATCGGGAGGAGCTTAGCGAAGATCCTGCACTTTCCAAGGAAATTCAGGAAATGAAGGGGAATATCCGGAGTCTTGGCCCCATAAATCTGGACAGTATTCAGCAATTTGAAGAGGTTTCGGAGCGTTACAGCTTCCTGCATCAGCAGGTGGAGGATCTTCTTACTTCCGAAAAATCTTTGCAGGAGATTATCGCCGACCTGGATCGGGGGATGCGGAAGCAGTTTCATGAAAATTTCTCCAAGATCCAAGTGGAGTTTAACAAGGTTTTCAGGGTTCTTTTCGGCGGAGGACAGGGAAGACTGGAAATGGAAGAGGGAGAGGATGTGCTGGAAAGCGGCATTCGCATCGTGGCAGAGCCCCCCGGAAAGAAACTACAAAATATGATGCAGCTCTCCGGAGGAGAAAAGGCGCTTACCGCTATTTCCCTGCTGTTTGCTTTGCAAAGCCTAAAGCCTTCTCCCTTCTGCCTATTGGATGAGATTGAGGCGGCATTGGATGATTCCAATGTGTTACGCTTTGCGGAGTATTTGCATCATTTGATTAAGAACACCCAGTTTATTGTCATTACCCATAGAAGAGGAACGATGGAAAGGGCAGACAGACTTTTCGGTGTTACCATGCAGGAAAAGGGTATTTCCACCCTGGTATCTGTTGACCTGGTAGAAGACCAGCTGCAATAAGGAGGAATCATGGCAAATTTTTTTACCAAAATACTGAATAATATTTTTCAATCCAATGAGGTGGCGGACGAGGCCTTTTATGAAGAGCTGGAAGAGGCCATGATTCTCAGTGATGTTTCCTATAGCAGCTGTATGCGTATTATAGATGCGGTAAAGCATGAAGCCAATCAGCGGGGAGTAAATCTGACCCGAGATGTGCAAAAGATTCTAAAGGACTATATTTTGGATTTGATGATGGTGGAGGAAGGCTATTATGCCTTTGAGCAGGAGAAAAGCATTATCTCCGTCATCGGCGTAAATGGCGTAGGAAAAACCACCTCTATCGGAAAGCTGGCCTATCATTTAAAGAAAAAAGGGAAGAAAGTTATCCTTGCAGCGGCGGATACCTTCCGTGCCGGAGCCATTGAGCAGCTGGTGGAATGGGGAAATCGTGTAGGGGTGGATGTTATTCATCAAAAGGAAGGCTCCGACCCGGCGGCTGTAGTCTTCGATGCCCTTCAGTCCTTTAAGGCAAAAAATGCGGATGTTTTGATTATTGATACTGCAGGTAGACTGCACAATAAGAAAAACCTGATGCAGGAGCTTGGAAAAATCAACCGCATCATTGACCGAGAATTTGCGGAAGGCTATAGAGAAACTCTGGTGGTTTTGGATGCCACCACAGGCCAGAACGCCATGAGCCAGGCAAAGCTTTTTAAAGAATGCAGCCAGGTAACCGGTGTAATCTTAAGTAAGATGGACTCCACCGCTAAAGGCGGCATGGCCCTATCCATACAGGCAGAGCTTGGCCTTCCGGTAAAATACATGGGCACCGGGGAAAAAGTGGAGAACCTCCAGCGCTTCGATGCCAAGCGATACGTTGAAGATATTTTTGACCTGCATTAAGGTAAAGGGGCTGTACTTCTTCAATAGTAGTCTTATGCAGCATAGGTCTGAAAGAGGGGCATGCTCCCGCTAACATTCCCCTGAATTGAAGGACTATTAATTAAAAATTTGCTTTTATGCAACATCGGTCTAAAA
>CALHIC010000187.1 GCA_938030845.1 uncultured Oribacterium sp.
TCTTTATCACCGTTCCTGCTATCTTTTTCTTAAGCACTGAGGGACCGGGGGCAAAGCATGCTCCAATTTTTGCATCCTTTGCCGTGGCATTTGTGGTAGGAGCTTTGGCACAGAAGGCAAGACTTTGTACCGTCGGCGGAATCCGTGATTTCATCCTTTTCAGAGATACCCGCCTTTTATCCGGCTTCGTTGTCATTTTACTGACCATCCTGATCGGAAACTTTGCCTTGGGCAGCTTTAAGCCCGGATTCCCTCTTCAGCCTATCTCCCACAGCAATCATTTATGGAACCTGCTGGGCATGATTTTGGTTGGCTGGGCTTCCGTAATTCTGGGAGGATGTCCCTTTAGACAGCTGGTACTTTCCGCAGAAGGAAACGGAGATTCTATGGTAACCGTTCTGGGAATGATTGTAGGTGCAGGTCTTGCTCATAACTTCAAGCTCGCCGGAAATCCCGATTCCTTAAATGATGCCAAGGAATTTGTACTGGGCGGACTTTCCAACTATGGAAAGGTAGCAGTAGTTGCCTGCTTCTTTATCCTGCTGATTGTTTCCGTTTTGAATCTTCCCAGGAAAAACCCGGGACAGACAGCGGCTTAAGCAATAAATGATTCAAAAATACTATTTTATAAATGACGGAACTGCCGGAACTTTTCGCTAGTTTCGATAAGAGAAGATGTTCATCAGAAGTTTTTAGAAGGAGGTAGATTATGGAATTATGGTTTGCGGAAAGGCATACTCAAAATGTAAAATTTTCTATTAATTAATATATTCCCAATTATCCTATCTCCTCCTCCATTATAGTGCAAAAATTCGTGCTTGTTTGTTCAATGTTAATATCTCTATATATGAAAAATCTCGGAAAATACACTCCACAATCTTCTGGTGTACTTGTGGAGGGAATTAATCTTACAAAAGAAGAATTTGAAAAAGTCGGAAAAATATTCCATAAATTAGAAAATAAATACGGAATGACATTCTCAAAAAAGTTGGAAATAGTAGACGCTTTTAAGTCTGAAATGAGACAAAAGTTTAGTGTCAATATTGAGTTTGAAGACGTTCAACTTCGTAATCCAGATGAACCTTGTAGCATTGAATTGATTTCTTGTCGATTTCAAAAAAATCGGCCTCTCATTTTTTTAGTTCTTGATTTAGACTCTAATTCTTGGGCTATTATAGATGAAAAGCGTTTTCCGCCTCTTGATGAAAAAAGTCCATTCTTGCCAGTAAATATATAGGAGAAAAAGTGAAACAACTGAAAAATTTTATAAAACAAAAAGAAGATGAAAATGATGAAGACCTTGATTGTATCAAGGGCCGCAACCTGAAAAGACAGGGAACTCATATATACTTTTAT
>CALHIC010000188.1 GCA_938030845.1 uncultured Oribacterium sp.
TTAAGGCTTTTTCCGATTTTCAAGGAGATGTGATTTTAGCGGTGGGGGGCGGCTCCGCCTTGGATACGGCTAAGTGCATTAAGCTTTTTACCGGCTTATCCAAGGAAAAGTCCTATCTTGAGCAGAAATTTCGAGAGAATGACATTCCCCTAGTGGTACATCCCACCACGGCGGGAACCGGTTCGGAAAGTACTCCCTTTGCGGTAATTTATCAAGATGGAGAAAAATGCTCCGTGGAGCATGAAAGCATTTATCCGAAGTATCGTATAGAGGATGCAAGAAGTCTAAGAAGCTTACCTCTATACCAGAAGAAGGCTACCCTCTTGGACGCTCTTAGCCATGCCATGGAAGCGATTTGGTCAAAATACAGCAATGAAGACAGCAGAGCTTATGGACAGAAGGCAATTTCTTTGATTTTAATGAACTATAAAGCATATCTTTCTTTGGAAAATGAAAATAATGCAAAAGCTCAAGGAAAAGCCTCTTTAGCGGAAGACTCTTCGCAGTCGGTTTTGGAGTCTATTGCTGAAGCAGCCAATCTTGCGGGAAAGGCTATTGCGGTGACAAAAACCACTGCCGGTCACGCCTTATCCTATAAATTGGGGAGCATCTATCAGCTTCCCCACGGTTTGGCCACCGCCATAGTAAACCGTGCGCTTTATCCTTTTATGTGTAGGGAAAAAAATCGTATGATACATCCGGAAAACCTGCTGTTTTTGGCAAAATGCTTTTCGGTGGAAACGGAGGAAGAGGGGGCAAAGCGTTACCGGGAAATTTTGGAGGACTTGGAGATTCTTCCGACTCTTTCGGTAAAGGAAGGGGACTTGGAGAATTTAGTCGCAGCCGTGAATCCGGAAAGACTTTCCAATCACCCCATTGCGCTAAGAGAAGAGGACATAGGGCTTTTGTATAAGGAGATTTTGGGAATCAGGTAAGAAAGATTTTCTGGAAGCTGAGGAAAATCTATTCTTTTGCCTAAAGAAATTTCAATATTTTATGTTTCATGATGAAAAAGCAATAGCCAGAAAAGCAAAGAAAGCTTATGATAGAAATATAACAATAAATGACAGCTTAGTAGAGCAAGGAGGCCCCTATGAAGGTTGAGAGATTTTTAGAGTTGTGTCCGTCGGATTTTTTTGCCGGAGTTCCGGACTCCCAGTTAAAGGCTCTCTGTGATGAATTAATGGAAAAATACGGTACAGGGAGGCAACACCACATTGTAGCCAATGAAGGCAATGCTGTAGCGCTTGCAGCAGGATATCATCTGGCTAGTGGAAAGGTGCCCATGGTTTATCTTCAAAACAGCGGAGAGGGCAATGCCATGAATCCCTTAGTGTCTTTGGCTTCGGAAAGAGTCTATGGAATCCCCCTTCTCCTTGTGATCGGATACAGAGGAGAGCCCGGAGTGAAGGACGAGCCCCAGCATCTTTTTCAGGGAGAAATCACACTGGATTTTCTAAAGCTGTTACAGATTCCC
>CALHIC010000189.1 GCA_938030845.1 uncultured Oribacterium sp.
TTTTAGGGGATAAAGAGGGTAAGATATACACATTTCTTCCGGAAAATAAGTTTTTTCCAAAGGGTATTGACGATTTATAGCCCTTTCTATATAATAATCTGCGATGTTTACCCAAAATTAGGAGTTTATTCGGGACCTTTCGGATAAGGACGAATAATTCCCGGAGAAACGATCGGTGGCTTCAGGCCATACACTAAAAAAAGGGAGGTGTCCGTATGCATAAGGGAAAAATGACTTATCAGCCAAAGACAAGACAGAGAGCAAAGGTGCATGGATTTAGAAAGAGAATGTCCACAGCCAACGGTAGAAAGGTTTTGTCTGCTAGAAGAGCTAAAGGTAGAGCAAGATTATCTGCATAATGCAGAAACATAAAGGAAGCTTTCTTGAAAAGCTTAAGGGGAGTATTTCCCCTGTAGAATACAGAAATGAGGCCGCTGGAAAGCGGTCTTTCTTCAACCTTGGAGATATTTTATGAAACGTTTTCCTTCCATGAAGTCAAATGAAGAGTTTCAGCATTGTTATAAAAAAGGAAAATCCTATGCCAATGCTTATTTTGTGATGTTGATAGTGGAAAACGGCTTAGACTATTCCCGACTGGGAATATCCTGTTCCAAGAAGGTGGGAAATTCTGTAGTTCGTCATGGAATCAGCAGAAAGCTTCGAGAGATATTTCGATTACACAAAGAAATCAAAGAGGGGTTAGACATCGTTTTAGTCGTAAGACAGAAGGTAGCTTTTGCAAGCTATTCGGAATTGGAGATTGCTTATCTCGATTTATGTAGCAGGCATCATATACTTAGTAATGGAGAGAAGTTCTGAAATTCTGATTTTTTCCAAAGGGAAATAAAATCCCTATTATAATAGGAAGAAACTCGGACAAAAAATACGTTTTATAAGGATATAAGCTTTTCAAAATTGTGAAAAAGCTTATTCCGAAGGAGAGCTTTGATGAAAAAACTGATGTTAAAAATGATTCGTTTTTATCAAAAATTTTTATCTCCTATGAAGGGACATTCTCATTGTAAATACACACCCACATGTTCTCAATACGCCTATGAGGCCATACAAAAGCACGGGTGTGTGAAAGGACTATTGTTGGCAATCTGGAGATTACTGCGTTGTAATCCCTTTGCTAAAGGCGGATATGATCCTGTTCCCTAGAGATGAAGGGAGAAAAACTTGATTCAAAATCTGATTATTTTAACCAAAAACACATCCAACCTACCCTTGTTCGGTCCAATCTGGAACCTTATTGTAAGCGCTTTGGGCTGGATTATGAACTGGATTTACCTTTTCTTAGATGGAATAGGTATCCCCAATATTGGATTGGCCATCATTCTGTTTACCTTGGTAACTCGTATTTTGCTGTTCCCGACTTCTTTAAAACAGCAAAAATCCTCCAGAATGATGCAGATTATGCAACCGGAAATTCGTGCTGTACAGGAAAAGTATAAGAACAAAACGGACAATGCTTCCATGATGGCGCAGCAAACCGAAATGAAAGCCATTTATGAAAAGTACGGCACTTCTATGACTGCAGGGTGTTTGCCTTTGTTTTTACAAATGCCGATTATTTTCGCCCTGTATCGTATTATTATGAACATTCCTGCCTATGTTCCTTCCGTAAAGGCGGTTTATGAAAGTGTTTCTACCGCTATCGGAGGTTCCTCTGCGGCTCAAAGTCTTCTGGACTTCGGAAAAGCCAACGGTATGGAATCTATTTTAAAGACCTTACACAACTTAGGTCTGGATGACCCCGCTAAGTATAATGCAGACGCGGTTCATAACTTTGTCATTGACTTTTTGTATAAGTTAAATCCTGCGCAGTGGGCAAAGCTTCCGGAGATTTTCCCTTCTGCTACCCAGGTAATTCAGCAGGCTGCGGCAAAGTCTACAGAGATTAACAGCTTTTTAGGCTTAAACCTTTCCACTGCTCCCTCTGCCTATGGATTTACCCCAAATATTTACTGGTTAATTCCTATTTTGGCAGGCTTAAGCCAGTGGGCTTCCACCCTGCTGATGCAGAAGCAGACCATGCCTACCGCAACTGAGGAGGGAGATCAGTCCCAGCAGATGATGAAGAGCATGAACGTTATGATGCCTTTGATGTCTGTGTGGTTCTGCTTCAGCTTTGCTTCCGGAATCGGTTTATACTGGATTGCTTCTTCCGTATTTATGCTCTTACAGCAGTTGATTTTAAACTGGTACTTCGGAAAGAAGACCAATGAAGAGCTTTTACAGGATGCTATGGCAAAGGCTAACGAAAAAAGAGCTAAAAAAGGCTTACCTCCCATTGATGAAAAGACCGTGGAAAACAGATTAAAGCTTATGCAGGCTAAGGAAGATTCTGAAGAGAAGAATCGTATGGAAAAGATTGCAAAGCAAAATCTGAAGACAAAAGAATCTACAGACTATTACAATCAAAATGCGAAAGAGGGCTCATTAGCCAGCAAGGCAAACATGGTACAGCTTTACAATGAAAAGCATGAGAAAAAAGAGAAAAAGTAAAAAGCTTAGGGAGAAAAGCTATGGACAAGTTTAGAGTTTCTGCAAAGACGGTAGAAGAAGCGATTACGAAGGCAACCATCTCTTTAGGTTGTACCTCAGACAGAATTTCCTACAATGTGATTGTACAGGGAAGCAACGGTTTATTCGGTATCGGAGCAAAGCCCTGGATTATCGAAGCCTGGGAAAAGGATGAAGCGGAAATCGCAAAAGAAAAGGTTGCAGCGGAAAAGCCCGCGGCAGTAGAGAAAGCGGCATTTGAAAAGAAGGAAGCGGAAGGAAAAAGGGAAAGCTCTTCTGTAGAGGAAAAGTCTCAGAGTTTTGAGAAAAGGGAAGAAAGAAAGGCTTCCGGGGAGGATAAATCATTTTCCCATAATGCTTCTTTGGAAAAGAAGGACGAAAAGAGAGAGAAGAAGTTTGAAAAGAAGGAAGGCTTTAAGGGCTTCAGCAGAGGAGGCTATGATCCTATCCCTGCACCAATCTCTTCCGCTCCTGTAAAGAGAGAAGAAAAGTCCTTTGAAGGAAGAAGTCCCGAGAAGAGAGAACTTACGCCCCTTTCCGAAGAGGAAATCGCAGCGGTAACTAAGGCTGCTTTAGAGTTCTTAAGCTCTGTATTTCAGGGTATGGCTATGGAAGTGGAGCTTCAGACAGAGTTTAGAAACAGCAGCAATGAGCTTTACATCAACCTGGTAGGACCGGATATGGGCATCCTCATCGGAAAAAGAGGACAGACCCTGGATTCCTTACAGTACCTTTGCTCCTTGGTGGTGAATAAAAACCACGGGGATGAGTATCTTCGGGTAAAGCTGGATACGGAGGATTACCGTAAGAGAAGAGAGCAGACCTTAAGAAGTCTGGCTAAAAACATTGCCTACAAGGTAAAGAAGAATCGGAAATCCGTTCATTTGGAGCCAATGAATCCTTATGAGAGAAGAATCATTCATGCCGCACTGCAAAGTGACAGTCAGGTTTCCACAAAATCCGAGGGAGAGGATCCCTTCCGCCACGTGGTGATTTTCTGTAAAAATGGAGGAAAGTTCCAAAAGGATTTCCGCCACAAGGGAAACAGGATGAGAAGAGAGGACAGGAAAGAAGAAAAGAGAGAAGAAAAGAGCGAAGAATAAGACTTTCTTGCACCCCATGGAAGAAATAAGAAGAATAATTAGTAAGTAAATTCATTCGGTAAGGGGAACATATTCAGTAAGAAGAAGTTGTCAAAAGAAGTCATCAAAAGAAGTCATAAAACGTAAGTTAAAGAATTGTGTGATATTTAAGCAGTAGAGGTCTGAAATAGGGAGAGTTAGTTCTACCCTGATTTCAGGCCTCTATTGCTTATCGAGTGTATAAAGCTATTTAGCCTTATTTATCATTTCCTTCCTAGGCTTTTCATTGCATTGTAAGGCAAATCTTAGTAAAATACAGAATTGCTGAGGAGGTGAGGATTTGGAAAATACCATTAGCGGAATTGCCACCGCATTAGTAGAAAGCGGAATCGGCATTATCCGGATTAGCGGAAATCAGGCTGTGGAAATTGCCGGAAAAATTTTAAGAACTAAGGGGGGAAAACCCTTGGATATCAGAGAAAGCCACCGGATTCGCTATGGCTTTGTTTTTGACGGGAAAAAGGAAATTGATGAGGTTTTGGTTTCCACTTTTTTAGCACCCAAATCCTTTACCGGAGAAGATACGGTGGAAATCAACTGTCACGGCGGAATTCTTTTGATGCAAAAGGTTTTTCAGGCCACTCTTAAGGCCGGAGCAAGACCGGCGGAGCCGGGAGAGTTTAGTAAACGAGCCTTTTTAAACGGGCGTATCGACCTTTCACAGGCGGAGGCGGTGGCGGATTTAATTTCTGCCAAAAGCGAGGACAGCATTCGCTCTTCCCTTTCCCTATTACAGGGTTCCTTAAAGGAAAAGATTAAGGGAATACGGAGCAGAATTCTGGAAGATACCGCCTTTATTGAAGCGGCTTTGGATGATCCGGAGCATATTTCTTTGGAGGGCTTTTCCGAGCAGTGTCAAGCCCATGTGGAAGGGATTCTCTCTGAAATTTCAGAGCTTTTGAAGCACCAAAGGGAAGGAAAACTCTTAAAGGAGGGAATTCAAACCGTTATTGTGGGAAAGCCCAATGCGGGAAAGTCATCTCTCTTAAATTGCCTGGTTAAGGCGGATAAGGCCATTGTAAGTAATATTCCCGGAACCACCAGAGATACGGTGGAGGAGGATATTCGTATCGGCTCCCTTTCCCTTCATTTGATGGATACCGCAGGAATCCGGGAAACGGAAGATATTGTGGAAGAAATCGGTGTGAATCGGGCAAAGGAAGGGATTGAAAAGGCGGACTGCGTTCTCTTGGTTCTGGACGGAAGCCTTCCCTTAGAGGAGGAGGACCGAAAGATTTTAGCCCTTTTAGAGGGAAAAAAGGTCCTGGTGCTTCTCAATAAAATGGATAAGGAAAGCATTTTACAAAAAGAGGACTTGGAAAAGTCTACCGGTTTTCCTGTGCTTCCTATTTCCGCCAAAGAGGGAAGGGGTATTGAGGAGCTTGGTCAAAAGCTGGAAGAGCTTTTTTATACCGGAAGTCTTTCCTTTTCCACGGAAACCTATATTCACAGTGAACGGCAGATTGCAGCATTGGAAGAGGCTAAGTCTGCTTTGGAATTGGTCTTGGAGGGAATCCGTCTGGGAATGTCCGAGGATTTCTTGAGCATAGATTTAATGGGGGCATACAGTGCCTTAGGAAGAATTCTGGGAGAGGATGTTTCCGAGGATTTAATTAATGAGATTTTCGCAAAGTTTTGCATGGGAAAATAGTAAAGAGGGAATATGGCATTTTTAGAAGAACAGGTGGATATTGTAGTGGTGGGAGCAGGGCATGCAGGAGTGGAAGCGGCCCTGGTTTCCGCTAGGCGGGGGCATAAAACTCTTCTTTTTACCCTGAGCCCGGACAGCATTTCCATGATGGCCTGTAACCCCAATATCGGGGGAAGCTCCAAGGGGCATCTGGTCAGAGAATTGGATGCCCTGGGGGGAATGATGGGAAAGGTCTGCGACCAATCCTTTCTCCAGTCCAGGATGTTAAATAAGTCCAAGGGTCCGGCGGTACATTCCTTAAGAGCCCAGGCGGATAAGCAGGTCTATTCCCGGAATATGCGTCATCTTGTGGAAAATCAGGAGAATCTTCATATTCGGCAGGGAGAAATTGTTTCTCTACTGTGCAATGAGGAAAAGACGGAAATCCGCGGAGTTGTGAGCAGTACCGGAGCCAGATATTATGCCAAGGCAGTGCTGATTTGCACCGGAGTGTACTTGAATGCCCGCTGCATTTATGGAGAGGTTTCTGAAGAAACCGGGCCAAACGGTCTTCGCAGAGCTACAAAGCTGAGTCAGGCTCTTTTGGATTTAGGCTTCAGGCTACAGCGTTTTAAAACCGGAACCCCTGCCAGAGTGGATAGAAGGTCTCTGGATTTTAGCAAGATGGAAGTCCAGAAGGGAGATGTGCCTGTGGTGCCCTTCTCCTTTTCCACGGATCCTGCCAGTGTGCAAATTTCTCAGGAAGATTGCTACCTGACCTATACCTGTGAAGAAGGTCATGAGATTATTCGGGAAAATATTGACCGTTCCCCCATGTATAACGGGGTGATTCAGGGAACCGGCCCCAGATACTGCCCTTCCATCGAAGATAAGGTTATGAAGTTTCCAGAGAAAAATCGGCACCAGATTTTTGTGGAGCCGGAGGGAAGATACACCAACGAAATGTATCTTTCCGGTCTTTCCTCTTCTCTTCCGGAAGACGTGCAAATGAGAATTCTTCGTACCATGGCAGGCTTTGAACAGGCGGAAATGGTGAGAACCGGCTATGCCATTGAATACGACTGCTTAAATTCTTTGGAACTGGAAAATACCTTGGAAACAAAGAAAATTTCCGGCCTGTATTTTGCAGGACAAATGAACGGTTCCTCCGGCTATGAGGAGGCGGCGGTACAGGGCTTTATGGCGGGAATAAATGCGGTACAAAAAATTGAAGGAAAAGAGCCCTTTGTATTAGATCGTTCCGAGGCCTATATCGGGGTTTTGATTGATGACCTGGTGACCAAGGAAAACAAAGAGCCTTATAGAATGATGACCAGCAGGGCGGAGTATCGTCTTCTGCTTCGACAGGACAATGCGGACCTTCGTCTTCGGGAAAAGGGCTATGCTCTGGGGATGGTTTCAGAGGAGGAAATCAAGGCTACCAGGGAAAAGCAGGAAGCCATCCAAAAAGAGCTTCGCCGTATGGAAACTACCTATATCGGGGCAAATGCGGAGAATAACAGGATTTTGGAAAGCATTTCCTCTTCTCCTATCCAGTCCGGTATTTCTTTGAGAGAGCTTTGTAAGAGACCGGAGTGTAATTATCAAAACATTGCTCCCTTGGATCCGGAAAGACCTTCCCTTTCTCCCTTCATACAGGAAGAAGTGGAAATCGAAATTAAATATGAGGGCTATATCAAGAGACAGATTCAACAGGTGGAAGCCTTTAAGAAAATGGAGCGGAAAAAGCTGCCAAAGGATATCTGCTATCATGATATTCACAACCTCCGTCTGGAAGCCAGACAGAAGCTGGATTTGATTCGTCCGGAAAATATGGGTATGGCCTCCCGCATCAGCGGTGTCAGCCCTGCGGATTTATCGGTGCTTTTGATTTATCTGGAGAAGGAAAAGGAAAGAAGAAAGGAAGAGAAATGACCGAATTTTTTCGAGAGAAGCTTTCCCGTTTAACAGAGAGCTTAGGACTTTCTTTAACAGAACAACAGCTTTTACAGTTTTATCAATATTATCAGATTCTGGTGGAAAAAAATAAGGTGATGAATCTTACCGCCATTACGGAAGAGGAAGAGGTCATTGTTAAGCACTTTGTGGATTGTCTGGCTATTTGTCAAATGAATGTTTCACGTGAAACATTTTCAGAATGGATAGAGGGAAAGTCGGTAATGGATGTGGGAACAGGAGCAGGATTTCCCGGACTTGTTCTAAAAATTGCCTTTCCAAGTATTCAGCTTTCTTTGAGTGACTCTTTGCAAAAGCGGATTCGTTTTTTGGAAGAGCTGGTGGAAAGCCTTGGTTTGGAAGGGGTGAGATTTTATCACGGTCGGGCTGAGGACCTGGGACATGATAAGAGCTTGCGGGAACAGTACGATTTGGTA
The DNA here is from genome assembly GCA_938030845.1 of uncultured Oribacterium sp. Lineage (GTDB taxonomy): Bacteria > Bacillota > Clostridia > Lachnospirales > Lachnospiraceae > Oribacterium. The sequence continues at coordinate 7,692 of CALHIC010000189.1, forward strand.
GTTTCCAGGGCAGTGGCAAATCTTGCCACCCTCAGTGAGTATGACCTTCCCTTTGTGAAGCCGGGAGGCTATTTTCTGGCCTTAAAGGGCAGAGAAGTGGAAGAAGAATTGGAGCAGGGAAAGAAAGCCATTTTCCTTTTAGGAGGAAAATGTGTGGAGAAGAAAATCTATACCCTGCCGGAAACCGATATGGGAAGGGCTATGCTTTTGATTCAAAAAGTAGAGCCCTGCGGAAAAAAATATCCTAGAAAGGCGGGAACTCCGGCTAAGTCGCCTCTTAGTTAGAGAAGTATTATCAAGTGGAAAAGTTAAATGAAATAGAGAAAGAAAGCATTTTCCCAAAAGGAGAGGAAAAGCTTTTGACCGAAAAAAAGCATCCCTATAGGGAGAGAAATAAGGGAATTATTGCTCTTTTGATTACGACTGTGATTTGGAGTTTGGCCTTTATTGCCCAAAGTACCGCAATGGATCAGATTGGTCCCTGCGCCTTTGTGTTTTATCGGCACTTTTTATCCGGACTTTGCTTATTGCCCTTTGCCTTTTTAAAGCCATGCTCTAAGGAGGAAAAAAGAGCGGGAATCAAAGGGGGAGCCATTACCGGTATCGTACTGGGATTTGCCAGCGTGATTCAGCAAATTGGCGTCAAAGAAACCACCGTTGGAAAGGCAGCCTTTTTAACAGTACTTTATATTATCCTGATTCCGATTTTCGGTTTAGTTATCGGAAAAAAGCCGGAAAAGAAAATCTGGTTTTGTGCAATTCTGGCTTTGGTCGGGGTTTATTTTATCGCGATTAAGGCAGGGACGAAATTCACCATTGGTAGGGGAGATATGTACATCATTCTTTGCTCGGTGCTCTATGCCATACAGATTATGCAGGTGGGGCATTATGTGAAGAAGGTCAATATCAGCTGGTATATGTCCATACAGTTTTTAGCAGGCTCTTTGGTGGGATTACTGGGCTTTATTTTCTTTGAAAAGTTCTCCTTCATGAGTTTGAAGGCAGCCTTCCTTCCCATTGCTTATGCCGGTATTATGTCCGGGGCAGTGGCCTTCACCATGCAAAGCTATGCGCAAAAGAGACTGGAGGATACTCTTGCTTCTCTTCTTATGTCTACCACTGCCATTTATGCGGCGATTTGGGGATGGCTGTTTTTGGGAGAGTCTTTGGGAATTCGGGAAATATTCGGCTGTATCATTATGACCATTGCGGTGGTCTATGCCCAGCTTCCGGAAAAACAGAAGAAAAGAAGCTAGAATTTTTTTATAGAAGAAGGATAGCAACAGAATAGCTGCTAAAAGAGATAGCTTAGCAATGAAATAGATAGAAAAAAGTAGCAGGAAGATAAATTGACAGTAATATAGAGCTGGGCTAAAATGTTTCACGTGAAACAAAAGCGGAAATGGAATACAATTCATAGCAAGCAAGGATATAAATATTCTATACGAATATCCTATACGAAATCTTATACGAATATCTTATACAAATATCTTATACAAATATCCTATACAAATAGCTTGTTATGGAATAGATTAAGGCAGAAAAAGAAAGGCTAAGGGGTCTTATGGCGAAGATTATTACAATTGCAAACCAAAAGGGGGGTGTGGGAAAAACCACCACCGCTGTCAATTTGGCGGCTTCCTTAGCGGAAGCAAAACAGAAAGTTTTGCTTTTGGACTTTGATCCCCAGGGAAATGCGGGAAGCGGAATCGGTATTCGGGAGGAAGAAATCAGCATTTACCGAATTCTTAGCGGAGAGTTTCCCATAGAAAAGGGCATTGTTCGGGAGGCTTTGGAAAATCTGGATTTTATTGCCGCAGACAGGAATCTTTCCGCCATGGATGCAGAGCTTGCAGAGGAGGAAAATAAAAACTTCTTATTAAAGGAAGCTCTGGAGAATATCCAAAAGGACTATGATTATATCTTTATTGATTGTCCTCCCAGCCTTGGTACCCTTACGGTAAATGCTTTAACGGCTTCTCACTCCGTCCTGATTCCCATTCAGTGCGAATACTATGCATTGGAAGGACTTAGCCAAATGACGGATACCATTTCCATGGTAAAGGACGCCTTGAATCCGGATTTAACAATCGAGGGAATTTTATTTACTATGTATGACAGCAGAAATCTTCTGTCTCAGGAGGTGGTAAAAGCGGTGCAGGAGCATTTTTCGGATCCTATTTTTAAGACGATTATTCCCAGAAATGTTCGTCTGGCGGAGGCTCCCAGCCACGGTCTTCCTATCTCCCTTTACGACAACAGCTCTACAGGGGCGGAGGCCTACAGAAAGCTTGCAGCGGAGATTCTGGAAAAGGACATAGCGTATTAAAAGCATGCTGCGGGGATTTTGGAAAAGGATGTAGCTGACTAAAAGCTTATAGTTGAGATTTTCGCAAAGAATATCATTTACTAAAATTTAGAAAAATCGGAAAAGCAGGAAAGAACATAAGCTTAAACATAAATTTCAGCCGGATAGAGAAAGGAAGGGAAGAACATGGCAAAGCATGGTTTGGGAAGAGGGGTGGATACCCTTTTTGCCGGAAAGAAGGATGGACGGGAGAAGAAAGAGGAGCAGGCAATGGTGAAGCTTTCTTTGATTCAAGCCAATCCAAAGCAGCCCAGAAAACAATTTTCCCAGGAAGAGCTGGAGGAACTTTCTCAGAGCATTAAGCAATTCGGTGTTTTACAACCCTTACTGGTAAAAAAGGAAGGCCCTCTCTATGAAATTATTGCCGGAGAAAGAAGATTTCGGGCGGCAAAGATGGCCGGTCTTACGGAAATTCCCGTATTGATTCGGGACTATGATGAAAAGCTCAGTAAGGAAGTAGCCATCATTGAAAATATCCAAAGAGAAGACTTAAATGCGGTGGAGGAAGCCATGGCTTACCAAAGCCTGCTGACGGAATATCATTTGAGTCAGGAGGAGCTGGCGGAAAGGGTGGCGAAGAAGCGTTCTACCATTGCCAACAGCCTTCGACTTTTAAAGCTTGAGGAAGAGATTTTAGAATATCTTCGTCAGAATCTTTTGTCCGAGGGACATGCCAGAGCACTGCTTTCCGTGGAAAATACAGAGAAAAGACTTTCTCTTGCCAAGGAATGTGTAGAGAAAAAATGGAGTGTCCGGGAAATGGAAAGACGGGCCAAGGAAGAAAAAGCTCCGACGGAAAAGCAGGACAAGCCCAAGAAATTAAGTTCTCAGTGGAAAACCATTGTTCACGGCTTGGAAGAGAAGATGAAGGAGCATTTGGGGACAAAGGTGACAATTACCGCCAAGAACGAGGATAAGGGTAAGGTGGAAATCGAATATTACTCCAAGGAGGATTTGGATAGGATCACCCGGATTTTAGAAGGAAGGGGAGAAGAATAAATGGAAGTATTGCTACAACATGGTAAATTGGTTTTCGTACTGGTTTCCACATTAATTTCGCTCATTTCTCTCTTTTTCGCTCTGAAGGCAGAGGCCAAGTATAAAAAGCTTTATCGCCAGTATGATTATTTCATGCGGGGGAAGGATGCGGAAACTCTGGAGGATTATTTTATCGAGCTGCAGAGACATGTGGAAAAGCTGGAGGACCTGGAAGAAGAACAGCGGGAAATGCTTAAGATTTTACATAAGAATATCAGACGTTCCTTCCAAAAATGGGGTATCATTCGCTATAATGCTTATGGCGGCATGGGAGGAAACCTCTCCTTTGCCTTGGCAATTTTGAATTATGATAACAGCGGCTTTATCTTTAATTCTGTTCATGCCAAAGAAGGGGGCTTCCTCTATATTAAAGAGGTGGAGGAAGGCAGCACTTCCGTGGAGCTTGGAGCGGAGGAAAAGCTGGCTCTGGAAGAGGCCTTAGGCTATAGGAAGAAGCCCCAGACTTAGGAAAGATTCAGAGGTAGGAAAAAGCCCCAGACTTAGAAAAGATTCAGAGATAGGAAAAAGCCCCGGACTTAGGAAAGATTCAGAGATAGAAAAAAGCCTTAGGGCATAGGAAGACCGGATTAGGAAGAAGGGTTAAACTTTGTTAAAACGACTAGGCGAAAGTAAACAGAAGTTTTGGAATAAAAGAAGAAGCAGAGCTTTGGTATTGGGCGGCATTTTTTTTGTCGCTCTGCTTTTTTATTTCTTCCATTCTTATCGTTCCATGGATCAAAACAATAGAATTTATGCCAACATGGGAAAAAGCAAATTACCGGTGCTTCATGTGCTTTCCTCCGGAAAAGAAATCAATCCTCTCTACGGCTATTTGCAGGAAATGGATGATGTCTTTGTGCGGGACAGCCTGACCTTACTTCCGGAAAACCGGCAGTGTGAGTTGATTTTGGAGGAGGGAAAGTCCGCCCCTAAGTCTGTGCATTATGATATTCGCTCCCTGGATGGGGCAGAGCTTTTGGAAAAGGACCAGGAAGGAAGCTTACAGGAGGAAGGGGGAAGGGTTCACATTATCCTTCCTATCCAAAACTTGATGAAGGAAGGAAAGGAGTACCTTCTTCGTCTACGACTGGACCTGGGAGAAAGCAGCGTCTATTACTATACCCGCGTTTTACTGGGGAAGGAGGATATGGGACAGGAAGTTCTGAGTCTTGCGGAGGATTTTACCAGAAAGAGCTTTTCCAAATCGGAGGCCAAGAGCCTTAGCACTTATCTGGAAAGTGATGATACCATGGATAACAGTTCTCTTGCCCATGTGAATCTGCATTCCTCCTTCCAGCAGATAACCTGGGGAGACAGCGGCATGGAAATGGACGGGGAGCCGGAGATTCGTTTGAAGGAGCTGGACGGTACCATGGCATTAGTGCAAATCCAGTATGCCTCCAGAGCCACGGATCAGGACGGTAATGTGCACCGTTTCTTTAATGAAGATAACTATGTGATGCGATATGATCCTCAAAGAATTTTCCTGATGGACTTTGACCGAAGAACCAAGGAACTTTTTGACGGACAGAATTATCGTTACAAGGATAAGAAGATTTTACTGGGTGTGGGGGAAAAGAGCGATATTGAGGCCCTGCAATCCGCTACCAAAAATTTCTATGCCTTTACCGATAAGAATACCCTTTACCGTGCCGACGGAGAAGGAAAGGGCAATATGAACCGGATTTTTTCCTATTCAGAGGGGGAGAAGTCGGTGGAGAAGGAGAGTTTTACCCACGGTATTCATATTTTGAGTGTGGACACCAACGGGGATGTGGATTTTCTGGTATATGGCTATATTCGAAGGGGCCGACACGAGGGTTATACCGGCATTGTCTTTTATACCTATGACAATTCAGAAAATACGGTGGTGGAGAATTTCTTCCTGCCCTTAAAGGCCAGCAAGGAAAAACTGGAGGAAAACATTCAAAATCTTTCCTACTATGCGGACAACCGGATGTTCTACATTTTCTTTGCCGGCAGTATCTATGGGGTGGATACCAACAGTTTCGAGGTTATTACGCTGTCTACCGGTCTTTCGGAAAATGATTTTGCTTCCAGCAGCAGTAAGCAATTTATTGCTTACGGAGAAAAGAACAATGACGGAGAATTGCACAGGGAAATTGCCTTTAGAAATCTCCACGGAGATAAGAATTTGAGCATTTCCGAAGATGGAAAACGACTGAAGGTAATCGGCTTTCTGGGGGAGGATTTCCTCTACGGCTTACAGGATAGTGATAAGGATCAGATTTGGAATCCTCAGGGAGAAGTGCCGGTATCGGAGATTCGCATAGTTGGGGAAGACATGAAAACCAAGCTTTCCTACAAAAAGGATGGCCTGTATTTTGCAAATTTCAGTCTGGAAGGAAATCAGCTTCGATTTGATGAATACCAGCTGCAGGACGGGGAATATCAGTATGTGGGGAAGGACAGTTTGCTTTCCAACAAAGAAATCAAAGATGAAAGAAAGATTGCCTTGGAATCCAAGGTTCTGGGAAATATCGGAAAACTGCAGTACCTTCCCATGGTAGGTAAGGCGGTTAGCCAGTTTAGTCTGCATTACCCGGAAAAGTTCTCTATTGAAAAGGCAGGCTCTATTGAGCTTCCGGGAGAAACCAAGGAAGAGAATATACTTTTCTCCGCCTATAGCCTTGGGCATTATCAGGGAGAGTTCTCCACCATGGAGGCGGCCTATAAGAAGATTTATGACCAGTTCGGTTATGTGGTGGATCAGAAGGAGCGGATTGTTTGGAATAGAACAGACCGTCCCAATACCGCTAACCTGAAGATTCAGGAAGAGGCAATCAGCAATTTTGTTTCCCAAATCCCGGAGCTTCGAAGAGCTATGGACTATGATAACGGCGTGCTTCTAAATCTTTATGGTATGGATCTGCACGCTGCCCTCTACTATGTGGGCAAGGGCTATCCTCTGATGATTCGTATGGAGGATCAATGGGAGTTAATCAGCGGCTACAACAATAGCTTTATTACGGTATATACCCTAGGAGGAAGCAGCATACCCAGAAACATCAGTAGAGAAGAAGCTATCGCCAGATATGAGAAGGTGCATAATGCTTTTTACGGATATTTGAAGAAGTAGATCTAAAAGGGCTGTGAAAATCAAAATAGTCAAGCTTTCGTATATGCATTAATAGGTCTAAAACCGGAGCACGCTCTCGCTAACTTCGCCATCGCAGGGGTACTAAGCGAAAAACAGCATTACATTTGTTTTTCGCAAGTACCCACGGGCTCAGATTGTCCTTCTTTTAGACCTATGCA
>CALHIC010000190.1 GCA_938030845.1 uncultured Oribacterium sp.
TTCCGTTCTTCCAAGCGAAATAACATACCGATTTTGGATCTCTGGAAAAATTTCGAATTGCCTCCTGCTCATCCTCTACGGAAATTGGAAATCCTTCCTGTCCAAAGGATAAATTGTCTGTTTCCGAACCCACCTGTCTTGCATAAGCTATTCTTGCCTCCGCATCCTCCGGTAGAGCTTCTTTAATGATAACGTCTTTGATTACGTCTTTGATAATGTCCTTCATAATATCTTCCCTGCAAAATCTCTAACATGCTTTATTTCTTAAATGAGCAAGTCCTTATAAAGTCCTTCACCTCTGCCCCCGCATCCAGATAGCGAAGCAAAATCTCCGCACAGGCACGGCTGTCGCTATCTGCCCGATGGTGATTGAGAGGAATCCCGAAATGCTCGCAGACCATATTTAACTTATGGCTCCTATCAGGAAAGAGGCTTCTGCCCATTTTCACCGTGCAAAGGTAGCGGGCATAAGGCTTCCAGTCAATCTCATAGTCCAAAAGACAATTTTTCAGCACATTCATATCAAAAGAAGCATTGTGGGCCACCAGCATTCCGTCGGAAAAAAGCGGCTCAATCTGCTGCCATAATTCCGGAAAGGTAGGGGCGTCCTTGACTCCGGCCTTACTGATTCCGGTAAGCTTTACATTGAAATAATCAAAGTCTGCCTCGGGATTCACAAGGGAATAAAATTCCTTGCTGATTTTTCCCTCTTCCACCACGGTAATGCCAATGGCACTCATACGGTTGTTCTTCCGGTTCGGTGTCTCCACATCAAAAACAATAAAGCGTGCCACGATATCCTCCTAGCCTTTCAAGGGCTTTTGACCTTTATCCATTCTACTAAAAAACCGTTGTATCCCAATTTTACTTGAGAAACAACGGTTTTCGCAAATGCTTTTTTCTTTTCGATATTCTTTAAAAATCCACCTCTGTATCATAGTAGCAACACTTTAAGAGCTTCTCCATTTCCTCTACACTGGGTTGACGAGGATTGGAACCGGTACAAGCGTCTCCTACAGCATTTACGGCAATGTCATGCAGTCTCTCTAAGAAGACATTTTCCGGAACAAAGCCCTGCTCGGTGGGATAGGAATCAGCACCGTAATTCTTGATGAAAAGAGGTATGTTTAACTTCTCGTTCAGCCCTCTTAAATAAGCAATTAAAGCCTTTACCTTATCATCGTCGTTATTTCCGGAAAGACCGATAACATCCGCAATCTTTGCATAGCGCTTCTTTGCGGTTTCATCCTTCGCATTGAAGGCAATAACCTTTGGAAGGTACATGGCATTTGCCGCACCGTGAATGATGTGCGCTCCGAAATCTCCGAATACCGCTCCGGTCTTATGAGCCATGGAGTGAACAATTCCAAGAAGTGCGTTTGAAAATGCCATTCCTGCAAGGCACTGGGCATTATGCATAGCATTTCTAGCCTCTTTGTCTTCATTGTAAGAATCCACCAGGTCGTCCCGAATCATTTCAATGGCATGCAAAGCCAAAGGATCCGTATAATCGCAATTTGCAGTGGAAACATAAGCCTCAATAGCATGGGTTAAAGCGTCCATTCCGGTATGCGCCACCAGCTTCTTCGGCATAGTCTGTGCCAGAGCAGGATCTACGATAGCCACATCGGGAGTGATTTCAAAGTCCGCAATGGGATATTTGATTCCCTTTTCATAATCTGTGATAATGGAAAATGCGGTTACCTCGGTAGCGGTTCCGGAAGTGGAAGAAATCGCACAGAACTTTGCCTTCTTTCTCAGCGTTGGAATACCGAAGACCTTACACATATCCTCAAAGGTGCAGTCCGGATACTCGTACTTAATCCACATCGCCTTCGCCGCATCAATGGGAGATCCTCCGCCGATTGCCACAATCCAATCCGGTCCGAAGTCCAGCATTTCCTTGGCCCCCTTCATTACGGTATCTACGGAAGGATCGGACTCAATCCCTTCAAACAGCTTTACTTCCATTCCCGTTTCCTGTAAGTACTGTACTACCCTATCCAAAAAACCGAAACGCTTCATAGATCCGCCACCCACGCAGACAAAAGCCTTCTTTCCCTCGAAGGTCTTCAGCGCCTCCAATGCATTTTCTCCGTGATAAATGTCTCTTGGTAATGTAAATCTCATCTCCTGCCTCCTTTTAGAGCTGTCAACTTTTACATACCCCACATGCTACACCTCAGTTTCGATAATGTCAATAAATTAACAATATTGTTTTTTTAAATAAATTGCAACATATATTTAGCGTTGCGTATTTCTTCAAAGCGTGCCCCAGTTTCAGACCTGTACTGCAGGAAATATATTTATTATAGCTGATAAAGCTTCGTATATTTCTCCTCAATGTAATCCAAGAAATAGTTTACATTGAACTCCTCCCCGGTCACCATTTTCATCAGCTCAGGTGCCTCATAGCGGAAACCGTAGGTATGGATATGCTCCTTCAGCCAGTTCATAATTTCATCAAAACGGTTTTCTTCCAAAAGCTTTTCTACATCCAGGTCCTTCCGCATAGCGTGCATAAACTGGGCAGCAAAGGCAGTTCCCAGAGCATAGGTGGGGAAGTAGCCGAAACTTCCGTCCGACCAGTGTACATCCTGTAAGATGCCCGCTTTATCATTTGGCACATCCACGCCCAAATACTCCTTGTACTTTGCATTCCAGGTCTTATCCAGTCCCTCTGTAGAAATGCTTCCGTTAAACAATCCCTTCTCGATTTCATAACGAATGAGAACGTGCAACGGATAGGTCAATTCATCCGCTTCCGTACGAATAAAGGAAGGCTTGGACACATTGATAGCCTGATAAAATTCCTCTAAAGATACCTCTCCCAGTTGCTTTGGAAAATGCTTTTGCAGCTTAGGATAATGATATTTCCAAAAGGCCAAAGTTCTTCCCAGATAATTTTCGCAAAGGCGAGACTGGGACTCATGCATTCCGGAAGATACTCCCTCGGATAAAATCATGCCGTCATACTTCGGGTTGATATTATGCTCATAGTAGGCATGCCCTACCTCATGTACTGTAGACAAAATGGCAGAAATCACATTGTTTTCGAGATATTTCGTCGTGGTACGGCAGTCATTTTCACAGGTCCAGGAAGTGAAGGGATGCTCGGATTCATTTTGATAGCCCCAGGAAGAATCAAAATGCAGGTACTCTAAAAGGCCTTCCATAAACTTCTTCTGCTCTTCCACAGGGAAGCTTTGCTTAAGAAAATCTTCCCGAAGCTGATTCGCCTTTGTGACCTTCTGAATGAGGGGTACCAGTCTTTCCTTTAAAGCGGCAAAGAAGGCATCATATTTTTCCTCGTCCATCCCCGGCTCAAAGTCGTCCAGCATCTGGTTATAAATACTCTTTTCACTCTTTCGATAGCCGTAAAGCTTCTTCTGGCTCTCAATTACCTTTTTCAGATAAGGGGCAAAGAGAGAATAATCCGCCTTGGACTTTGCTAAAATCCAGGCATCAAAGGACTCATCACAAAGCTTTTTAAAAGCTACAAACTCCTCCTTGGGAATGCAAAGGGTATCCAGAGCCTGCTTATAGTAAAGCTGAATCGCCCGCTTATTTTCTGCATCCACCTTGGGATCTTCCTGTAAATCCTTCAGCAAAGCCACGATTTCCGGATCGGTTTCCAGGCTGAAAAGCTCCCCCGCCAAAAAAGCGGAACGCTCATCTCTATAGCTTGCGCCTGCCGTAGGTGCCACAGTCTGCTTATCGATGTCAATGATATTTAAGGCCATGTGGTAGGCAGAACATTTGAACAGCCAATCCTGATACTTCTTTAATTTTTCTTCAGTAGTCATATTTTTCCTTTCTATCCGGAATCACACTCTGGCAACACCGCTTTTCTTTGCCGCTTCCGCAACGGCTTTAGCCACCGCATCCTTCACTCTTTCATCAAAGGCTGCCGGTAAAATGTACTCCGCATTTAATTCCTGATCGCTCACCAGTTCTGCTATGGCATAGGCTGCGGCAACCTTCATTTCATCATTGATGTCCTTTGCCCGCACATCCAGAGCGCCTCTAAAGATGCCCGGAAAGCATAGTACATTATTAATCTGGTTCGGAAAATCCGACCGCCCTGTAGATACTACCGCAGCCCCTGCCTCCTTCGCATCTTCCGGGAATATTTCCGGAATAGGATTGGCACAGGCAAAGATAATGGGCTTCTCCGCCATGCTCTTCACCATATCCTTATTCAGGGTTCCCGGTGCGGAAACACCGATAAAGACATCCGCATTTTTGATAACATCAGAAAGACTTCCCTTTTCCATGGAGAGATTGGTAATCTCTGCCATTTCCATCTTAATGGGATTTAAGTTCTCTCTTCCCTTATAAATAGCACCTTCCCTATCCGTCATAATCACATGTTTTGCTCCCATGCTTAAGAGCAGTTTGATAATGGCAATGCCTGCCGCTCCTGCTCCGGAGGTCACAATCTTCACTTCTTCGATTTTTTTCCCGGTAAGCTTTAAGGCATTAATCAGACCTGCCAAAGTGACCACCGCAGTGCCATGCTGGTCATCATGGAAAATAGGAATATCGCAAATTTCCTTTAGTCTCTTCTCAATTTCAAAACAACGGGGTGCGGAAATGTCTTCCAGATTTACTCCTCCAAAGCTTCCGGCAAGGAGGCTCACCGTTTTCACAATTTCCTCCACATCCTTCGTTCTTACGCAGAGCGGAATGGCATCCACATCTCCAAATGCCTTAAACAGCACACATTTTCCTTCCATAACCGGCATGCCCGCCTCCGGTCCTATGTCTCCCAAGCCTAACACCGCAGTTCCGTCCGTTACCACCGCCACCGTATTCCAGCGTCTGGTCAGCTCATAGCTTTTCTCTACATCCTTCTGTATCACAAGGCAAGGCTCCGCAACTCCCGGGGTATAAGCAAGACTTAAAGCCTCTTTGCTATCCACCTTGGCTCTCGGTGTAATTTCCAGCTTTCCCTTTAATTCATAATGCAATTTCAATGATTCCTTTGCATAGTCCATTTTTCTTCCTCCATACTTTATACTTTGTATCATCTCTTCTTAATACCACTTTTTTGTATCACTTCTTTTTGTGTCACTTCTTATATTGTTTCTTTTTAATCCCTTTTCTTCTTGATTCACTTCTTCTTTGATACGTACTTTTATTCTATTTTCTTATATCATTTTTTCGGGTTTAAACACTTCGTCGAATTTCTCTTCCGTCAAGAAGCCAAGCTGTAGGCATGCCTCTTTTAAAGAGATATTTTCCTGAAATGCCTTCTTCGCTGTCTTCGCCGCATTTTCATAGCCGATATAGGGATTCAAACAGGTTACAAGCATAAGAGAACGGTGAAGATTTTCCTGCATTTTCTCCTTGTTCGCCTTGATGCCAACAACACAGTTCTGATTAAAGGACAGCATGGCATCGGAAAGTAGGCGTACAGACTGCAAAAAATTGTAGATACACACCGGCATATATACATTTAGCTCAAAATTTCCCTGAGAAGCCGCCATGCCCACTGCTACATCATTGGCCATGACCTGCAAGGAAACCATGGTGAGTGCTTCGCACTGGGTGGGATTGACCTTTCCCGGCATAATAGAGCTTCCCGGCTCATTTTCCGGAAGGAAAATTTCTCCAAGACCGCATCTTGGGCCGCTGCCAAGCCAACGGATGTCATTGGCTATTTTCATAAGATTCGCCGCCAAGGCTTTCAATGCACCGTGGGCAAAAACCAGTTCATCCTTACTGCTAAGGGAATGGAATTTATTGTCTGCCGTTTTAAAATCCTTATGTGTCAGTTCGGAAACTGCTTTAGCCACTTCCACATCAAATCCCTTCGGGGCATTCAGTCCCGTTCCCACCGCAGTTCCCCCAAGAGCCAGCTCCCGAAGTCCGGGAAGGCTTAATTGAAGCATCTCCTTCGATTTTTCCAGCATAGCTTTCCAACCACTGATTTCCTGAGAAAAGCTAATCGGTGTGGCATCCTGTAAGTGAGTCCGCCCTGTTTTTACAATGCCTTCATTTTCCTGCATAAGGCTTTCAAAGGACTGAATGAGAGTATCCAAACTTGGAAAAAGTCTCTCCTCGATTTCCAAGGCTACTGCGATATGCATGGCTGTTGGGAAGGTATCGTTGGAGCTTTGGGACATATTGACATGGTCATTCGGATGCAAAAGCTTTTCTCCTGCCACTTCATTTCCCCGATTGGCAATGACTTCGTTCACATTCATGTTGGACTGGGTTCCGCTTCCGGTCTGCCATACCACAAGAGGAAAATGCTCATTGAGTTTCCCCTCCAAAATCTCATCGCATACGCCGGAAATCAAAGTTTTGCGTCTTTCATCCAGTTTGCCAAGGCGATTATTGGCGATTGCTGCCGCCTTTTTTAAAATAGCAAAGGCACGAACAATCTCAGTGGGCATCTTCTCCGTTCCTATTTTAAAGTTCTCAAAGCTTCTCTGAGTTTGTGCCCCCCAGTATTTCACCACCGGAACCTGCACCTCCCCCATGGAATCGTGTTCTATTCTATAGTCCATTTTTTTCCTCCATACAGCATTTACAACAGGGAAAATCACTTCGGATAGATTTTATCAAAAAAATGGCTGAGGGAACAGGCTGGATTCTATTGGATTCCTGAATTTCTGCCATTGGATTCTTCAGATGTCTTTTTGTAAAATATAGTTGACATCTCGAAACTAAGGTGTATATTGGTTATGTAAAGTATTTACGACATTTTGTAATACGTATTGCTTCCTCCCAAAAGTGAGAATGCAAGGAAAGGAGTTTTCGATGAATTATTTTAATTTAGGAATAGCTGTAGGTTTTTTTACCGTTACACTGCTAGTTCTCTTTCGAAACAGATTGAGTAAGGACAAACAAGATTGTTATGATGAAAGGCAGGTAATCGTCCGTGGAAAGGGCTATCAATACGCTTTTTTCACCACCATGGGACTCCTCATGCTGTACGCTGCTTTTGCCGAGCCGATTGAGAAATATTTGGAAGCCGGGATTATTCCCCTTGCCATTCTTCTTTTCTCGGGACTGATCCTCATGGGATACTGCCTTTTCCACGATGCCTTCTGGGGGCTTAGCAATAAAAAAAATAAAAGGATTGCTGTTACCGTATGGGCTCTGTTCAGTGTACTGAACGTCTTTAACACCGTAGAGAATATCTCTCCCGATAAAATATGGATTGCCGGAAGGCTCAGCAGCCGCTTTATGCTTCCTCTCCTTCTCAGTATCTTTTTTGCCATTGCCCTGATTCTTATGCTACTGAAGAATCGAATGAAGAATGATGAAGAGTGAGGTGGAAAATGAAGAATCTACGTTTAAAATCCGCTAGAGCGGGAAAAGACCTTTCCCAACAGGAACTGGCGGATCTGGTAGGCGTCAGCAGACAAACCATCAATGCCATAGAAAAAGGGGACTATAACCCTACCATCCGCCTCTGCCTCGCCATTTGTCATGTACTAGGGAAAACATTGGATGAACTGTTCTGGGAAGAAGCGCCTAATTAACTTCATAAAAGGCGCTCACTTTCCGTCGTTATCTTCGTTCTCTCCACAAAGCTCTTTTAATTCCTCAAAGCTATAGTCCCGATAGACCTTTCCTCGTCCCAGCAAAGAATCTGCCGTTTCCGGCAGGGCTTTCAGCAATGTTTCCGGCAGGATTTCTTTCGGCAAAGGAATTAATTCTCCATCCGCATCTTCCGCCTGATGTGCCATGAAAATAAACTCTCCCCTTTCCCAGTCCATGGCAAAACTATTCATCACTTCTGTAGCAGGCACTTGCAAGAGACTTTCTTCCTGCGAGATGATATTTTCATAGAGAAATTCATATAGGGCTTCCCTACCGATTTTGATAACTCTGACGTTTTTTTCTTTCATCCTTTTCCTCCCTGATCTTTATTCGATTTTTATCTGGAGATAGCTTCCCTAATTCTTTTCTGTCCGAAATACCGATAACAAATACAAGCTTGCTCGTAACAAAGTTCCCCAATGTAATAAAATACCGTCCAAATACATAATTTATTGTATCACGACTCGTTCGAAATATAACTGCCCCCCTTGTTCTTTCTCCTTTTTATGATAAAATAACAATATTATTATGATAGAAAAGCAAAAAGGAGAATCCCTATGATTAATATCCGTCCGGTTTCTGACTTAAGAAACAAATTTCCCGAAATTGAAGATGTTGTTGTTAATTCCAATGCTCCAGTATTTCTCACAAAAAATGGGTATGGAACAATGGTTTTAATGAGTCTTGAACAATATTCCGCCTTAACCGATGATACAGAAAAAAAACTGGATGAAGCAGATGCCCTTGCCGCAAGCTCTACAACTCGGCTCTCTAAATCTGAAGTTTTTGGTTCTGTAAGGAGAAGGATTAATGAACAAGCCAAAATATAACTTAAGTTTTCTCCCAATCTTCCAAGAAGATTTATACGAAGTAACAGACTATATCTCTAATACCCTCAAAAATCCGAGTGCAGCTCACCGATTACTTGATGACATTGAATTCGCAATCAGCAAACGACTAGAAATGCCTCTTTCATTTCCAAAGTATCCATCTGCTAAATTGAGAAAGCAAGTTTACTACAGAATCAATGTAAAAAACTTCTCGATTTTCTATGTGGTAATAGGCAATACAATGGAAGTGAGAAGATTATTATATGCAAAGAAAAATATTGATGAATTTCTGAGATAAATTTTGTCTTAGCATTTTTTATATTCAATCACAATATTATCTTCGTTTTCCCTTCATTAAGCTTATCCAAAGATAGCTTCCCTAATTCTTTTTAAACTCTCTTCATTTTCCAAATATTCATGCATAAAGGGATACAAAAAGAAGCTCATGGGGCGAACCTGCGTAGGACTGGCTACATCCCAAAGCTTACTTTTTGCCCAGCGCTCTATCACTTCCAATACCTTGTCTTTTTGTCCAAGATACCGATAGCAAATACAAGCTTGCTCGTAATAAACTATCCAATGAGGTAAAATTCCCTACAAACAGATGATTTATTGTATCAC
>CALHIC010000191.1 GCA_938030845.1 uncultured Oribacterium sp.
TTTGCTTTCTCTTTCCCCTATGAATAATCTGATCCACGGTAAAGCTTCCGCCAAGATAAAGATACTCATATTCCCTATCCACGGAATTCACCAAATAATAAGACAAAAAAAGAACGGGGAAAAGAATAATAAAGGGCAGTGCCATAAAATAGCAAAATACAAGAAAAGCCAAGGGAAAGAAAACTGCAAATATCTGTATTCCCCTATCCTTTGCCTCTATCTTTCCTTTAACCAAATGTTCCACATAATTCTCCATCCTGCCCTCCTTTTCTTGTCGCGAAAAAGGAAATAAAGCTAAGCCTAAGCTCAGTTTATTTCCTTTTCCCATTGTAATCGATATTCTCTTCTTTGCCTAGTTTTTAGAAGGAATTCCTTACATCATTCCTCCCATTCCTCCCGGCATCTGTGGCATAGGAGGAGTCGGCTCCTTAATGTCTGCTACAACAGACTCTGTGGTGAGTAAGGAGGATGCAACGGAAGCCGCATTCTGTAAAGCGGTTCTTGCCACCTTGGCAGGATCCAGAATACCTACCTCCATCATATTTACATACTCTTCATTGTATGCATCGAAACCGAAGTTTTCCTTTCCTTCCTTTACCTTGTTCACAATAACGGCGCCTTCCAGTCCTGCATTGTATGCGATGGTATAAAGAGGAGCCTCTAAGGCCTTGGAAACAATCTTTGCTCCGGTCTTTTCATCGCCCTCTAATTGATTTACCACCTTATCCACTGCCTTCTGTGCATGGATATATGCGGATCCGCCACCTGCAATAACACCCTCTTCCACAGCGGCTCTGGTCGCATTTAAAGCATCTTCCATACGAAGCTTAGCTTCCTTCATCTCGGTTTCAGTAGCAGCACCTACGCGAATTACCGCAACACCGCCGGAAAGCTTAGCCAAACGCTCCTGAAGCTTTTCCTTATCAAAGTCGGAGGTAGTGGTCTCAATCTGTCCCTTAATCTGAGCAATACGATCCTGAATCTCCTTCTTCTTACCAAGTCCCTCTACAATGGTGGTCTTTTCCTTGCTTACCTTAACGGACTTTGCTCTACCGCACTGGTCGATGGTCGCATCTTTTAAGTCTAAGCCCAGCTCTTCGGAAATCACTTCTCCGCCGGTTAAGATGGCGATATCCTTCAGCATTTCCTTTCTGCGATCTCCATATCCGGGAGCCTTTACCGCAACCACATTGAAGGTTCCTCTTAATTTATTCACAATCAGAGTCGTTAAAGCTTCACCCTCAATATCCTCGGCAATGATTAAAAGCTTAGCACCGGTCTTTACCACCTGCTCCAGGAGAGGAAGAATATCCTGAATGTTGGAAATCTTCTTATCGGTAATAAATACATAGGGATCGTCCAGATTTGCTTCCATCTTCTCCATATCGGTGCTCATATAGGCACTGATATATCCGCGATCAAACTCCATTCCTTCCACCAGATCAAGCTCGGTAAGCATAGTCTTGGACTCTTCCACAGTGATAACGCCGTCCTTGGAAACCTTCTCCATAGCATCGGCAATCATATCTCCTACAGTGGAATCTCCTGCGGAAATGCCGGCAACCTTAGCAATCTGATCCTTGCCCTTTACCTTGGAGCTCTGCTTCTTAATGCTCTCTACCGCAGCATCCACAGCCTTGCGGATTCCCTTACGAAGCACGATGGGATTGGCACCTGCCTCCAGGTTCTTCATACCCTCCATCACAATCGCCTGTGCCAAAACAGTTGCAGTGGTGGTTCCATCTCCGGCTACGTCATTGGTCTTGGAAGCTACTTCTCTTACCAGCTGAGCACCCATATTCTCTACTGGGTCCTTAAGCTCAATCTCACGAGCAACGGAAACGCCGTCGTTAGTAATGGTTGGTGCGCCGTAAGAACGCTGCAGTGCAACGTAGCGACCCTTAGGTCCAAGGGTGGTGGTTACGGCATCTGCCAGGGTATTTACGCCCTTAGCAAGCTTGGCACGAGCGTCGGTGCCAAAATCGATATCTTTAGCCATGG
>CALHIC010000192.1 GCA_938030845.1 uncultured Oribacterium sp.
AGCGGCGTAGCCGGGTAATCTTTCTAAAGCGCCGGGAAGAATAGGCTTCAGTACGTATCTCTTGTATAGCAGGAGTATCCGAAATACCGTAGTAAAGAGGAAGGTGAAACTTAAAAATAAAGGAAACTGCTTAGATTTTTATATAAATTGCGCAAAAATCCCCCTTGGAATTTGTGCAATTTTTGTGTATACTGTTGCATATGGAGAAGAAAAGATTTGCTGACGGTGTTTTAACCACCCTCTGTTATGTAGAGAAAGAGGGCAAATGGTTAATGCTTCACCGGAATAAGAAAAAGGAAGATATTAATAAAGGAAAATGGATCGGTGTAGGAGGACATTTTGAAGCGGGAGAAAGCCCGGAGGATTGTCTTTACCGAGAAGTTTTCGAGGAGACGGGACTGCATGTCCTGAGCCATCAACTAAGGGGAATAGTAAGCTTTTTCTATGGAGAAAAGGATTGCAGCTATATGTTTTTATTTACGGCTGCACTGGAAGAAGGTTCTTTAAAGGAATGTTCGGAGGGTGAACTGCAATATTTTTCCTATGAAGAGGTAAAAGCTTTACCCCTTTGGGAGGGAGACCGGATCTTTCTGGAATTGTTGGCAAAGGGAGAGGGATTTTTCTCTTTAACTTTACGATATGACCGGGAGGGGAAGTTGTTGGAAGCCATTTTGGATGGGAAAGAGAATTTGCTCTCATCCTAAATGCCGAAAATTTTCCCATTTATTAAAAATTTATAGTTCTATACAAAATGTATTATTGCTATTAATAACAATGCCGATATTTTTTTTGTACAAAAATACGCACGGGCTATGGGAGAATGTAAGGGTTAAGGAAATGAAGAAAAGTATAATACAGATTTTAGAATTGCCGGTATTACTGACCATGGCACTAGGGCTTTTGGCCTGCGGTACCAAGGTAGTCAGTTCTACAGAAAGCCCCTTTAGCAAAGAAAGGGGCGGTTTTAGTGTGAAAGAAGAGCCCTTGGAAATCACGGTTTGGACCTATTTTTCCGGTATTCAACAGGAGGCCTTTCAGCGAACGATTAATCGCTTCAATGAAGGTCGGGGAAAGGATATCGGGGTAGAGGTGAAAGCCTATAACCCCGGTTCTACCTTGGATTTACAGAATAATTTACATGGGATAAACCAAAAGAAATTGGATCAGGGAGATTATCCGGATATTGTCAGCTTGCACACCGATACAGCGATGATATTGGAAGAAGAAGGGGTTCTTACTGACCTGGATTCCTATTTTAGTAAAGAGGATTGGAGCGCTTTTGTGCCCAGTTTTATTGAAGAAGGACGATTGGGAAGGAAATATGGAGGCGTAAAGATTTTACCTGTGGCCAAGTCCACTGAGCTTTTGTTTATAAATAAAACTGACTGGGACAGTTTTGCGGAAGCTACCGGCACCACGCTTTCGGAATTAAGGACGAAGGAAGGATTGCTTCGGGTTGCGGAAAAATATTACCAATACACAGACGCTCTTACGGAAACGCCGGATGACGGCAAAGCGTTCTATGGCATTGATGATTATGCGAACTATATGCTGGTAGGGGCGAGAGAGCTGGGCGTGAATCTGATTTCTGTAGATGAGGAAGGAAATGCTAAGGTGCAATTCCCTAAAGAAGTGATGAAAACCTTATGGGATAATTTATATGTTCCTATTATTAAAGGCTATTTCACCTCCGAGGGGCGTTTTCGTTCCGACGACGTGAAGACAGGGGATATTTTAGCCTATACCGCTTCTTCTGCTTCCAGTGTTTATTTTCCGAAGGAAGTGATTATTTCGGATCGGGAACAACATGCCATCACCAATCTTGTTTTGCCGGCTCCTCACTTTGAAGGAGGGGAAGAGATTGCGATGCAGCAGGGGATTGGCCTGGGTGTTGTTCAAGGAAATAAGAAGAGAGTGGAGGCTTCCGTTCAATTTTTAAAGTGGCTGACCAGCTATGAGGAAAATGCCCAGTTTGCTCTTTCTGCGGAATACCTTCCGGTACGTGTGGACAGCTTTACCGTGGAAGCTATTGATAAGGAGAAGGGGAGCGGTATGGATCCTTCTTTGGAAAAGGCCTTGTCCACCATGTCTTCCAATACCTTGTACTTTACCCCTTCCATCATTAATCTGGCAGAAATTCGAAAGGCTCTGGAATATGAGTTGCAGGATAAGGCTTTGTCGGATCGCTACAAGATTGAAACTGCAATGGCTTCCGGCGTATCCAGAGAGGATGCTATAGCGGAGTATGATAATGATGAGAATTTTGAACAGTATTATGAGACTTTAATAAATGAAGTAAATTATTTGTTGTCAGATGATTAAGACTCTTTGCTAAGGCGGGGAGCGGAAGTTGCCAAAGGGTGAGTATGAAGAAACAACCGATTTTTACGAAAATATTGATTCCTTTGATGGGTTTGGTTATCTTAGAGATTTTAATTTTGATGGTTTCGATTTATGGTCAGGGCTTGTTTTCTCTGATTCATAAAAATTCCCAAGATATCATTGAAAGTCGTGTGGAAGCAAGACGAAATTATCTGGAAAGCCTGATGGTGAATCAGTGGATGAATGTCAGCCAAACCGTGCAAAAGATTAATCTTTTGGCAGATGGTCTGGTGGATGCGGGAAAGATGGATATCGAGGCTATTGATGATAGCTCTGAAAATGCCGCTCCATTCCTAAGTGCAGTCAGTATGGACTTAATCAGTATGATGCGTACCAATCACGTTACCGGCGTTTTCATGATATTAAATGCGGACAATCTGGAAGAAAGCATGAAGTCCAAGAAATATATGGATAAGCCCGGACTGTACTTTCGAGATTTGGATCCGGAATCCAGAGCCAGCTCGGAAAACTTGGATTTACTGATTGAACGCTCGCCCCTTTTGGTGGTGAGAAATACCCAGATTGCCACCGATAAGACCTGGAATACCAGTTTTCAATTCGGTACGGCGGATGTGCCCTACTATGACTTTTTATATGAGCCGACCCAAGCGACCTTTTACAGTAAGCCAGAGATGACCTGGGAGGATATGGGCTTTTGGAGTAAACCCTATACCTTATTCGGCGAAACCAGAGAAGCCATTGCCTATTCAGTTCCCCTTCGGCTTTCCGACGGACGGGTGTATGGCGTCTTAGGGGTAGATATTTTGGTGGATTATTTGAAGCAAAACCTGCCTTCCAGAGAGTTGGACAGCAGTGGAACTGCCTCTTATTTTCTCAGTATTCATAAGACGGGAAATTCTGAGGGAAGCAGTACAAGCTATCAGGATGTCATTCAGCTCAATTCGATAGAAGCTACGATAGGAGAAGACCGGGAAGGGAAAGTTGTTTCTGATAAGAAAAACTATTTTACCTTCAGTATGCCTTTACATCTTTTTTCCACAGTGGGACCCTTCACCGATGTGGAGTGGCAGTTGGGAGCAGCTATTCCCTATAAGACCATGAACCGCTTTGCGGACCGGATGACCTTCGTCATGTCCGTTACCATTATTTTGACTCTGGGCATCGGAATCGTGGGAAGCCTTGTGATTTCCCTGTTTTTGCAAAAGCCTATTCGTAAGCTGGCGTTGGCGATTCGCAGTAATAAGACGACGGATAAACTTCGTCTCAGAGAAACCGGCATTTTAGAGATTGATCAGATGTCGGAGGCCCTGGAGGATTTGTCCGATCGACTTTTACAGGAACAAAGGAATCTGCAATACGAAAGAGACCATGACTTCCTTACAGACCTTTATAACCGAAGAGCCTTCGGACGAAGAATCCGAGAGCTTTTGGAGAAAAAGGGCGGAGGAAATGCTATCGGTGCTTATATCATGATGGACCTGGATAATCTGAAAATTGTAAACGATACCTACGGCCATGAATATGGAGACAAATATATCCGCTGTGCTTCCGATGCCATGCGAGAAGGATTGGGGGATGAAGCCATTTATTCCCGTATTTCCGGAGACGAGTTCAATGCCTTTATCTTTGATGAAGAGGGAAATCGCAGTCGTATCAATGCCTTGATTGAAAGATTGCAGGAAACCATTGACAACAGCTTCATCATGCTTCCGGATGGAGAGAAGAAGCAGCTTCGTCTTTCCGGCGGTGTGAGCTGGTACCCCGAAGGGGGAACCAATCCGGATCAGCTTCAGAAAAATGCGGACTATGCTATGTATGTGGTAAAGAAGACCACCAAGAGCCAGATTCGTGTTTGGAGTGAGGCTACCGACTTAGGCAAGGAAAAAGAGCAAGAAGAAAAGAAAGAAGATTCAAGATTTAAGCAAGGAGAAGAAAAGAAAGAAGAT
>CALHIC010000193.1 GCA_938030845.1 uncultured Oribacterium sp.
CCTGATAGACAACAGCAATACGTTTAGGAATTCTTTTTGCCTGACTGACAAATTGCTCTACAACGGTTTGTGTTTCATCATAGGAATAGTCTGTTGCGTTGAAATTTTCCAGCTTACAACGGGCAGCATCCGTAAGGATGGATACATCCTTCAGCTGCTCTTGAATCAAAAACTCGGATACTGCTTTATCCAAGGCCTCCAAAAAGCCATTGATGAACTCCTCGCTATATAAACCTGCATTATACTCCGCAGCCCAACGAATTCGATTATCCTTTAGATATACAAAAATATTCCATGGAGACTTCAGCGTATCCAGTAGCAATGGGACTAAACAGGCCGGTTCATCACAGAACTTATCCGCTTCCATTTCACCGCCCTGGTAAATAAACATCACATCCGCTTTAAAGCCATACTCTCGACTGATTTCCGAAAAAGAATAGATATCATTGGCCATACTATCCAGAAGTTGTCTATTCATTGCAAAAGTATATTCCCCTACAGTCTTATGGTCAGAAATATCCGTTACAACAGGAAGGGTCTTAACCAGCATACCTACTGTATCTGATAGGCGTGAATCACTTCTTCCATTATAAATGCAAGCGAAGGCACTCTTCTGTGTGCTGTTGAAACGAGATAAAACCAAGCCGAATACAGAGGTAAAAAAAGCATTTAACCCACAATTCTTTGCGTTGCAAAAACATTTAATCTCCTCAACGCTGATATGACTCCATAGTGAGCTCCGACCTATGCCCTCCGGTCGAAAGTCCCGAATATCTCCTATCGGTAGACTGTCCGTGTCTATATCCTCCAAAAGATCAGCATAGTAAGCCTTAGCTTTTTCATAACATTCTCCTTGCCGTAGCTTTTGTTCGTTCAGAACTACCTCATAGCCGGTAAATTTTTCTATCTCCAGCTTTTCACCACGGTAAGCTCGTCCGATATCTCTAAGAAAGATATTCATAGATGTTCCATCACTGATGATATGATGCATATCTATAAGAATATACTTATGTGCTGCTTCAATAAGCCTTATGCGGAACAATCTGCCTCCAAGTAAGTGAAAGGGCTTTACCAACTCTTTCTTGATGCTTTCCAAGCACTCTGTGCGGATAATGCCAATCTCTGCTTCATGGAAAGAAAAATCAGCATCCATTCGTCGCTGCCTTACATCCCCTTCTTCATTCATAAACAAACGCATCTTGAGAAAAGGATGGGCATTAACAGCTACTACAATAGCATGCTTCAACTTTTCAAAATCTATACTGTCTCCAATTTCAAACAATAAGGGAATATTATAAATTGTGCTCTCTGCCTTAGCAATGGATTCAACAAATATCCCTTCCTGTGTCTTGGTCAGTGGATAATCTTTAAGAATTTCAAAAGATTCAACAGATTTTGCTTTTCTGAATAATTGTTCCAGTTTTTCCACTGTACAGTTTTCCTTTAGCTCTTGGGTCTTGACAGGAACTTTGAACGCTTCCGAAAGCAAAATAATTAACTTTACAGTAGCTATAGATGTCATACCGGCAGAGTAAATGTCCGTATTAATACCAAAAGATTCATGACCAAGAACGTTCGCTACGCAAGCAAATATACGCTTTTGCAT
>CALHIC010000194.1 GCA_938030845.1 uncultured Oribacterium sp.
AGATTTTGAGGCGGCCCTTCGTTATTTGTTTGCCTACGCGGAAGAACATAGAATCATTTTTGTCATCGATGAATATTCCTATTTAGCCCAAAGTGCAGAGCATATTTCCTCCCTGCTGCAAAAGTTGATCGATGAGTATAGGGATAGGAGTAAGCTCTTCCTGATTTTGTGCGGCTCTTCCATGAGCTTTATGGAAAATCAGGTACTAGGCTACAAAAGTCCACTATACGGACGATGGACTAGCCAGTTAAAGCTTCAGCCCTTTGGTTATTTGGAAGCAGCAGAGTTTGTCCCTTCCTATAGCTATAGAGATAAGGCAATAGTCTATGGTATTACCGGGGGGATTGCGGAATACTTAAGCTTCTTTGATGAAAATGTGGATTTAAAAAGCAATATTATTCGTAATTTCCTGAAACCCAGCGGAAGATTATTCGAAGAGCCCGATAATCTCTTAAAGCAAGAATTGAGACAGCCCAAGCTTTACAATGATATTCTTTTTGTGATTTCGGCAGGGGCAAGCAAACTAAATGAAATGGCAACGAAATTAAATATGCAAAGCGGAGGGCTAAGTCATTATCTAAATTCTCTACAGGAACTTGGAATCATTGAGAAGAAAACACCGGTTTTGGATCGTAAAAGTAAGCGTCCGATTTATCGAATCAAGGATACAATGTTTCGTTTTTGGTACTGTTTTGTGCAGAAGAATTTAAACTTACTCAATATGGATTTGGGAGAGCTTGTATACGAGAAGCAGATTGAGCCAAAACTTAATGAATATATGGGGGCTGTATTTGAACAGATTGTCATAGAGTATTTTGAACAAAGGCTGAAAAAAGGAAAGTTGGACTTCCTACCGGAAGATTATGGAAACTGGTGGGGAACGGACAAAATCAGAAAGAAGGAATCCGAGATAGATTTACTTGCTTTTGATGGCAAAGACAGCTATTTATTTGCCGAGGTAAAGTGGAGAAATCAAAAAACAGATGCGGCCATTTACCAAGAATTATTGGAAAAAGCGAAGCCATTTCCTGCGAAGAATAAAAGCTATTGGCTGGTCAGCCTTTCCGGATTTGAAGACTTTCCTGTTGAGAAAAATACGGAGCGAATCACTTTAGAGCAAATTTATGAGATAGGACGACAAAGTATTGACTCCTTCTATTCAGAAAGCAATATGCGTTCACTGAAAAAATCTATAAAGGAATTGCGTG
>CALHIC010000195.1 GCA_938030845.1 uncultured Oribacterium sp.
TCCTCTTTTGCATTACCCGGGTTCTCCTTTTCTAAAGCTTCCTGCTCTAGTTCCGCATACTCTTCTGAAGCTTCTGACAGGGCTTTATCCGTTTCTTTTAGCTCCTGTTCCTCAAAGTTCTGTTCTCTTGTTCTTTCCTGTTTTTCCTGCTCTTCCTGTAAAGCCTTTTCTAAAGCCGCAATTCTTGCCTCCAGCGCCTGCTCTCTTTCCTGCCTTTGCCGCTTTTTCTCCGCCTTTTTTGCTTCTTTCTTTGCCGCCTTCTTTTTCACTTTTTTTACTAAGCTTTTTTCTTGCCGAACAAAGGCTTCTTTCCCTTCCGGCTTTTCTCCTTTTTTCTTCCCCATTACACTGTAAATCCCTTCTTCCGCTCTTTTCCTAAAACTTCTGTCCCATATTGTAGCCTAGTTCCCTTGTCTTGGAAAGAGCTTCCTCTCCAACCGCCTAATCTCGGATTCCCCTTTCTTCCCTTGACGCAATTTTTCCGCTCAAAGGAATGGGGAACCGAAGATTAAGAAGCAAGTTTTCATTCCTTTCGCTTTCGAAACAGCATTTCATCCATTTCGACAAAAATGTGGATAAGTCCTTTGTACATTTTCCCAAAAATGGGATTTTAAGAGGACTTATCCACAAAAATTACACTTTTACACATTGCCAAGCTATTTTTCTGCCTTTTTGCTTTCGATAAATTCAAAAAACAGCAAAAAAAAGTTACGATATTCTTACTTTCCCCATTCCATTTCTTTTAAGAGCAGGCTTTAAGAAAGAAGATTCTGATAATTTCCCAGGAAGCTTTTCATTCTTTCCTGCTCCGAAGAAAAGACCTCCTCCGGACTTCCTTCGCAGATCACTTCTCCATCCGCCATAAAAAGAATCCGGTCTGAAATATCTCTGGCAAAGGTCATTTCATGGGTAACAATCACCATCGCCATCTTCTGTCCCTTTAGAGATCGAATCACGGAAAGCACTTCTCCCGTTAGCTCCGGATCAAGTGCAGAGGTAGGCTCATCAAAAAACAAAATCTTCGGCTCTAAGGCAAGAGCTCTGGCAATGGCCACTCTTTGCTTTTGTCCGCCGGAAAGGGAATAGGGATACTGCTCCGCCTTTTCCAAAAGCCCCATTTGGGAAAGAACCGCTTTGGCTTTTGCCTCCGCTTCTTCCCTGCTTTTCTTCTGCACGTGAATCAGGGGATCCATCACATTTTTCAAAACCGTCCAATGGGGAAAAAGATTGAAATTCTGAAATACCAGGCCGAAAAGCTTCTTGGCCTCTTCCTTTTCTTCCTTCGTAGCCTGCTTCTTTTGCCCTTCCGTCAAAGAAAAAATCGCTTTTCCGTCATAGAAAAGCTCTCCTCCCTCCGCCTTCTCCAGGAGGGTGGCAATGCGAAGCAATGTGGACTTTCCTGAGCCGGAGGGTCCGATTATGCTGAGCACCTCGCCCTCCTTACAGGACAGAGAAATTCCTTTCAGAATTTCCTCTCCGGAAAATGCCTTTCGGATATTTTTCATT
>CALHIC010000196.1 GCA_938030845.1 uncultured Oribacterium sp.
TTTCATGCCTATACTGCATTGGAGCGAATATCTTCAATGGTTACAGTTCCTCGCTTCGAAGGATACCCCCAATTCCTTGCCATCTTCTTGAAAAACCATGCCAGAGGCAGGAAGGGCAGCAGCAAAAGCAAGAAGAATCGTAGAATCCGAAAGGCGGTGTCCTGAAAAAATTCTTCCGGCATAATGTTAATCATACGGCTTAGAGCCGGGTCAAAGCTCCAGTTCCCCTGAGAGAAAAAGAGCAGATGAAACTGTGTAAAGGCTTGGTCAAAGTTCTGACTGGCATAGAGAAAGAAGAGCAGTAAGATTGCCAAGAAACCCGCCATGCAGTAGAGGAAGCCTTTTCCCAGAATGGCAAGAGCCCTTCCGTGCTCTAAAATCACAAGGAGAAAGACGATGGCCAAGAGGGAGAGGAAGAACATCATGCGCAGGGTGAGGCTTAGGGTAAACAAAACCCGTACATCCGCCATGTGGGAAGCTTCGTCCTCCTGATAAAAGTTCTGCTCCACGCCATTTACCGAAACGGGGATAATGAGATTTTCCCGATCTCCCCGAAGGTAGCGAAGGGTCTCTCCCATAACCTTTTCCAAATCCGCTAAGGGGATGGACTCTCCCCGATTTTCCAGCAAAGCTTCTTGAACTTGGTATTTTTGAAATTCCTGTCTATAATAAGAAGGATTTCCGTAGCAGGCCAGCTCAAAGCCTGAGACGAAGAGGATAAAGACCAGAAACAAAGAAAAAAGTAAACAGGCCAAAGGATAGAATATATGTTTTAAATGGGATTTCATGATTTCCTTTCTTTTGTTCTTTGGTGTAAAATGTGTAAGGCTAAAAATCTAATTTTCAAATATTTTCCATATTTTTTTAGTATAACACGAAGCGAGTAAGTAAAGGAGGGAAAAATGGCTAAGGACAATAAAACCAATGTATGCCGTCTTTTGGATAAGGCAAAAATTCCTTATGTAGAGCAGGAATATCCGGTGGATGAGGAGGACTTGTCCGGGGCTCATGTGGCTTCCGTATTGGGCTTTCCCCCGGAAATTATTTATAAAACCCTGGTCTTAAAGGGGGATAAAACAGGCTACTTCGTGGCAGTAATTCCGGTGCTGGAGGAAGTGGACTTAAAGAAAGCGGCGAAGGTCTCCCAAAACAAGAAGGCGGAAATGATTCCCATGAAGGATCTTCAGCCTTTGACCGGATATATTCGGGGAGGCTGTAGCCCCATCGGCATGAAAAAGCATTTTCCCACCTACTTTCAAAAGCAGGGGGAGGAGCTGGAAAGAATCTATGTTTCCGCCGGTAAGAGAGGTCTGCAAATCGGTCTCTCTCCAAAGGACTTATGTGCCTTTGTGTCCGGAAGCTTTGAGGATTTGATTCGTGGAGGAGAAGAGTAAGATGAAGGTATCGATTTTGAATTTGGTTCCCCTGAGGCAGGGAGAAAGCTATAAAGAGGCCATGGATCGGATGGTGAATCTGGCGAAGAAGGCGGAGGAGCTGGGATATACCCGTTACTGGATTGCGGAGCACCATAACACCCATTCCGTAGCCAGCAGTGCCACCCAGCTTTTGATCCAGTACGCCTTAAGCAATACGGATAAAATCAGAATCGGTTCCGGAGGAGTGATGCTGCCGAACCATAGCCCCTATCTGGTGGCGGAGCAGTACGGCACATTGGAAACCCTCTATCCGGGCAGGGTGGACTTGGGGCTTGGTCGTGCTCCGGGAACAGATTTGGAAACCGCCAGAGCCATCCGAAGAGGCGTGGGAAGAGAATCGGATTTTGAGCGGGAGGTGATGGAGCTTTCGGAGTATTTCCGGGACACGGAAGTGGTGCATGCCTACCCGGCAGCAGGACTTAACATTCCCCTGTATATTTTGGGTTCCAGTACCGACAGTGCCTATCTGGCGGCAAGGCTGGGACTTCCCTATTCCTTTGCGGCTCACTTCGCTCCAACCATGATGGAGACCGCCATTCGGATTTATCAGGAGAATTTCAAGCCTTCCGATGTGCTGGAAAAGCCTTATGTGATTTTAGGGGCAAATGCGATTCTTGCGGATACGAAGGAGGAGGCGGAGTCCTTAGCCACCACCCAGTGGCAGGCCTTCTTAAACATCATTACCAATCAGTCCCAGGGCTTACTTCCTCCGGTGCAGTCCATGGAAGAGGTCTGGAAGGACTATGTGGAGGCGGTAAGAGTGCCCCACTTCGGCCCGGTGGCATTTACCGAGGAGCTGATTCATCAGGAAAAGAGAATCGTGGAACGGATGGGCGCCTTTTCCTTCATCGGCACCAAGGAAGAGGTGCAGGCGAAAATGCGGGAAGTGCAGGAGAGAGTGCATTTTGACGAGTTGATTGTCAATTCCTACATTTATGAAGAGAAGGCTCAGCACTACTCTTACCAGCTCTTAAAGGAGGCTCTGGAGGAGCTTTAAGAGATATTTTAGAAAGATTTTCTTTTCCGGCATTGTTTTCGAAAAGGAAATACAGTAGTCTGATGGGAAAGAAGTCTTGCATAAAGAAGCATAGTACTTAATGCTTTTTGCGAAAAGACTTCATCGCGAAAGAATAATAGGAGGAAAATACAATGGCTAAAGTAAAGTTTTTTTATGTAAATG
>CALHIC010000197.1 GCA_938030845.1 uncultured Oribacterium sp.
TGGAAAGGGTTTTCGCCCCTAATTTCTTGGCTTCCTTTACGGCAGCCAAGGTATCCGCAGTTTCTCCGGACTGACTGATGCTGATTACCAGTTCGCCCTTTTCCAAAATAGGGTGGTTATAGCGGAATTCACTGGCCAGCTCCACCTGCACTGGAACTCTGGCCAAGCTTTCGCAGACGGATTTTAAAACCCATCCTGCGTGGTAGGCGGAACCGCAGGCAATTACCCGGACTCTGGAAATTTCCTGAAAATCCTTTTCCGTCATGGAGAAGGCTTCATAGGAAAATTCCGGATATTCTGAATTTCCCACATTTCCCACATTTCCCGCAGTCTCTTCATTTTCCTGATTGCAGGCATAGAGCAGGGTATCCTTCACAACCTTAGGCTGCTCAAAGATTTCCTTTTCCATAAAATGCAGATATTCTCCTTTATGAATTCGACTTTGATCAAGATCGGCTATACCGGAAGAGCGTTTTACCTCTTCCTTATTTTTGTTATAAATATGTATTTCATTTTCGGAAAGGCTTAAAATCTCCTTGTTTTCCAAGGTATATATTTCATTTGTATAGTCCAAAAATGCGGAAATATCTGAGGCAATATAAAAAGAATTTTCACTTTTTCCTACAATCAATGGACTGTCCTTTCTCATTGCATATAGAGTATTTGCATCATCTTTGAACATGATTGCAAAGGCGTAAGACCCTTTCAATTCTTTTTGCACTAAGAAGAGAGTCTTTAAAATATTCTTTTCTTTCAAATAAAAATATTCAATCAGGTTTACAGCAACCTCGGTATCAGTTTCCGAGTAGAAACTGTATCCTTTTTCTTGTAAAAAGTTCTTTAAATCCGCAAAGTTTTCAATAATACCGTTATGGACCAGCACTACTTCTTTATTCATAGATAAGTGTGGGTGAGAATTTTTTTCGTCAGCCTTACCATGAGTTGCCCAACGTGTGTGACCGATTCCCATAGGGCAGGAAGACTCACATTCTTTGGAAGCATCAACCTTTTTTTTCAATTCCTCCAATTTACCTACAGATTTTACCACAGTAAAAGGATGAGAATGTAGGGCTATTCCGGCAGAATCATAGCCTCTGTATTCAAGACGCGAAAGACCGGACAGTAGAATATCCTTTGTATTCCCCTGCCCAACAAAACCAACAATACCGCACATTGTAAATTCCTCCTATTTGATTGTTTTCGGTGCGGAGAAAGCTTTTGTTACGATTTTGATTTCGCTTTTTTTCTTTCCCTAACGATGCACTACTCCGAAACAGCATCCGCCGAATCTTTCGATGACTGTTTACCTCGTCGGCTTGGGGGTTCCCGAAGCCCTGGCGCTAATTTTTCTTTTTTCCTCAGAAAGAAAAATTTGTGTTATGATACCATGGTAAAAAAGAACTTGGGAATGCTTTTTTGCAAAATTTAAAGAAAAATTCTTTTTCCGGAGAAATTCTGAAATTGTTCTTAAGCAGGAAGTAGAGGAAAGTTCCGAAGAAAAGCCCTGGGAAAGAACCTTGAGAAAATGCAGAAAAAAGCCAAAGAAAATCCTCGGAAAAATGCAGAAAAGCCTTGACAATACAAGGGAAATTCTATAAAGTGATAAGGCTGTTATTACAGCGGAACAGAAGCAGGGCAAATGCCCGGGCTACATTAAATACTGAAATCAGTCCCTTGACTGGACCAGAGTAAGTAGCCTACACATAGGAGGTTGTTATGAATTCATACGTAGCAAAGGCTTCTACTATTGAGAGAAAGTGGTTCGTAGTAGATGCAGAGGGGAAGACACTCGGACGTCTTGCATCAGAGATCGCAGCAGTACTTCGTGGAAAGAGAAAGCCCACATTTACTCCGTTCTTAGACTGTGGTGACTATGTTATCGTAGTAAACGCAGAGAAGATTACCGTTACCGGTAAGAAGCTGGAGCAGAAGCTGTATCGTACTCACTCTCGTTATGTTGGTTCCATGAAGGAAACTTCTTTGAGAGATATGAGAGCAAACAAGCCGGAGCAGGTTATTGAACTTGCCGTTAAGGGAATGCTTCCCAAGGGTCCTTTAGGTAGACAGATGTACAAGAAGCTTTTCGTGTATGCTGGTCCGGATCACAAGCACCAGGCTCAGCAGCCAGTTGCACTATCAATCTAAGGGAGGATAAAAAATGGCTACAAACAGAAATTACGGCACAGGCAGAAGAAAAAGCTCTGTAGCAAGAGTATATATTATGCCAGGAACAGGTAAGGTAACCGTAAATAAGCGTTCTATCGACGAGTATTTCGGATTAGAGACATTGAAGACCATCGTTCGTCAGCCACTTGTGGCAACACAGAACGAAGGAAAGTTGGATGTTCTTGTAAACGTTAAGGGTGGCGGAACCACAGGTCAGGCCGGTGCAATTCGTCACGGTATCGCAAGAGCACTTTGCGAGATGGATAGCGATTTCCGTCCTGTCTTAAAGAAGTCCGGTTTCTTAACCAGAGACTCTCGCATGAAGGAGAGAAAGAAGTACGGATTGAAGGCAGCTCGTCGTGCTCCACAGTTCTCCAAGAGATAAGAAAAGACATATTCAGTATGTGGGACTCCCCAAGTTTTTGGGGAGTCTTTTCTTATCCCGTAAACTTGCGAGTTGCTCGCCCAAGGCTCGCAACTACTCGCGGTAAGATGCCAAAGGGCATCTTACTCATCGCTCGTACAGTTCAGCAAGAGATAAGAAAGGACAT
>CALHIC010000198.1 GCA_938030845.1 uncultured Oribacterium sp.
GGTGGTTTTAGGACTAGCCTTTACTTCCACGTCTTTGGTCTGTACTTCGCCGTCCACAACCCAAGCACCGTTCTCATCTACGGTGTAGCCGTCAGGAGTGGTGGTGGAAAGTAATGCCCAACCTTCCTGGTCGAAATAATAGCACTCTGCTACACCGTCATTGTTTCCGTCTAACCAGAACCAGTCGGAATGAGCATAGGAATGATCTTCATTTTCATACCACCAACGGTTGCTGTTCGCCCCCGCACCCTTATTCCAGTTTGCCAGGGCGGGAATGCTGGAAAGAAGGCTTAATGCCATCATTGCTACCGCTATTTTCATTTTTCTCATATTTCACCTCATTAAAATGGACTTGGGATAATCTCGGAATCCCTTAAACTCTGCATCATTGTAACGACTGGAAAAGAGAAAGACAATAAAGAAAATCTTAAGGATAAAATGTTTTTTATTAAGTAGAGAAAAGATTTTTTCGTTTTTTTCTCTATCTTTACCTATGAGAAAAGAAAGGGTATAATAGGGCACAGCGTATTTTTTTAGAAAGAGGAAAGATGAAGAAAAGAAAATCAATACCAGGGACGATAGACCAGTATCTTCGGTGGCCCATTTGGCTTTCTCTCCTGTGGATTCCTATTTTAATTTCGTTAAGCTTTATCGATTGGAAGGCGTTTTTTGTCCTTCT
Organism: uncultured Oribacterium sp.; assembly: GCA_938030845.1. Taxonomy (GTDB): domain Bacteria; phylum Bacillota; class Clostridia; order Lachnospirales; family Lachnospiraceae; genus Oribacterium. The sequence goes on from CALHIC010000198.1 coordinate 680, forward strand.
CTTTTTTGCTGTAGTATATGTCTGTTTTGTACTGTATCTCTATCAGAGCAGAAAGTCCAAGCTGATGTCCTCCCTTTTGGAATTTTCCTTAAAGGCAAATGACAACAACGCCAGACTTTTTGAAGAGATGCCTACGGCCTATTGTATTGTCAATGAAGAGGGAGGAATTCTTTGGGAAAACAAAGCCTTCCATCACATCTTACAAAAAGACAGCGGGGTAAAGAAGAATTTACTTTCCCTTTTCCCCAACATTCAGAAAGAGATTTTGACGGAAAGCGGAGCGGTTTTGGAAGTACATTCTTCCTTTAAGGACAGAAAGTACTGCATTGACCTGATTCGTGTGGATTCCTTGCAGGATGCAGAGCCGGAGGCCGTTACCTTATCGGAGGAGACTCGTTTAATCGCGGTTTACCTTCGGGATGAAACGGAAGAATTGGAATTACAGCAGAAGCTGGATGAGGAGAGAATTGTAGTAGGTCTTGCCTATGTAGACAACTACGAAGAAGTTATGGAGCAGATTGAGGAGGTGAGAAGATCCCTGCTTACTGCTTTAGTAGACCGAAAGATTAACCGTTATATCGGTTCTGCCAACGGTGTAGTAAAGAAAATCGAAAAGGATAAATATTTTTTCATTCTTAAGCAATCCGCTTTGGAAAAAATGATGGATGACCGCTTCTCCATTCTGGAAGAGGTGAAGAAGGTAGATGTGGGAAATGATCTTTCCGTAACCCTCAGCTTAGGAATCGGCTTCGGTGCGGGAGACTATGCCCAGAACTATGAGTATGCCAGAACCAGTATGGATATGGCACTGGGCCGTGGAGGTGACCAGGCTATCGTAAAGACTCCTGAGAAATTAAACTTCTTCGGCGGAAAGAGCCAGAGCACGGAACGTGTTACCAGAGTAAAGGCCAGAGTGAAGGCTCAGGCCTTCCAGGAGTTAATCGAGTCCAAGGACAAGGTGCTCATCATGGGACATATCAACAGCGATATGGACTGTCTGGGTTCCTCCGTGGGCGTGTATCGTATGGTTACCGCCCTGGATAAGAGAGCTTATATTGTACAGAACGGGGTAACCCCCACCATTTTACCCTTAAAAGAGCGTTTTCTGGAAAATGAAGACTATCCGAAGGATATGTTTATTGACGGAGAAACCGCGAAGGATTTGGTGGATAACAACACCATGCTGGTGGTGGTGGATTGTGACAGACCGTCCATCATTGATGAACCGGAGCTTCTTACCATGGTGAAGACCAAGGTGGTTTTTGACCACCATAGACAAAGCTCCGAAACGATTCAGGGAGCGGTATTAAGCTACTGCGAGCCCTATGCCTCCTCCGCTTCCGAGTTGATTGCGGAAATGATGCAGTATATTCGGGACGGTATCAAGGCAAAGCCCATTGAGGCGGACTGTATGTATGGCGGTATCGTGATCGATACCAGAGAGTTTACCAACCAGACCGGTGTAAGAACCTTTGAGGCGGCAGCGTATCTGAGACGTTGCGGTGCGGATATCACCAGAATCCGAAAGGTATTTCGAGAGGATTTCAGTGATTATCAGGCCAAGGCGGAGGCCATCAGTCGGGCGGATATTTACCGGGATTTCTTCGCCATCAGCAGTGTTTCCTGTGAAGGCACGGAAAGCCCCACGGTACTTTGTGCCAAGACGGCCAACGAGCTCTTAAATATTCGGGGAATTAAGGCCAGTGTGGTCTTAACCAAGGTAAATGATGTAGTGTTCATTTCTGCCCGTTCCATTGACGAGATGAATGTACAGGTTTTAATGGAAAAGCTGGGGGGCGGAGGACACCGCACCGTGGCAGGAGCCCAGATTAAAGAGGGCGAAGTGGCAGACTGCATTGTGCAGGTCAAGAAGGCCATTGACGAGATGATTGAGGAAGGAGAAGTAGAGTAATGAAGGTGATTTTGTTAAAGGATGTAAAGGCATTAGGAAAAAAGGGAGAAATCGTAGAGGTTAGCGAAGGTTACGGAAGGAACTTCATTTTACCTACCAAAACCGGCGTACCGGCTGATGCAAAGAACTTAAATACCTTGAAGCTGCAGCTGCAAAATGCGGAAAAGCTGGCAGAGGAAAGACTGGCAGAGGCTAAGGAATTAAAGGAAAAGCTGGAAGCCATTAAGCTGGTGTTCACCATGAAGGCGGGAAAAGACGGAAGAGCCTTCGGTTCCATTTCCACTAAGGAAGTACAGGAGGAACTGAAGAAGCAGCATAAGCTTACCGTGGACAAGAAGAAAATGGAGCTGGATGTACCGATGAAGAATTTCGGCGGCTATGACATTAAGGTGAAGCTGCATAAGGATGTGGAAGCAACTCTTCATGTCAGCGTTCAGCCACAGGCTTAAAACAATTACTCATTACCTTTTAGCCACGGGCTTAAAGCAATTAGAAGACTTCTCTCTTTTTCAGAAAATGATGAGGAAAAGGAGAGAAGTTTTTTAGACCGAAAGTAGAGAGGGAAGAAAGAATGGCAGAACAGGAAGAGCGCCTGGTACTAAGAACCGTACCCCATGCCAAGGAAGCAGAGGAAAGTGTCATAGGCGCTATGATTCGAGATCAGGATGCGGTGATGACCGCTTTAGAAATTCTGGTGCCGGAGGATTTTTATAACAGACAATATCATATTTTGTTTGATGCCATGCGGGAAATGTCTTCGGAGGGCGTGACCATTGACTTTGTCAGTTTGCAGGAGCGTCTACGAAGAAAGAAGGATGTACCGCCGGAGTTTTTTTCTCTGGAAACCCTTAGAAATTTGGCGATTTCCGTTCCCAGTGTAGGAAATGTGCGTCTCTATGCGGAGATGGTAAAGGAAAAGTCTACCCTGCGTGCTTTGATTAAAACCAATGAAGAGATTGCAGAGCTTTGCTATAGCGGGAAGGAAGATTTGGAGACCATTCTGGAAAGTACGGAGAAACGGATTTTTCAGCTGTTGATGCAGAAAAACAACCGGCAATTTGTTCCCATTGATGAGGTAGCGATGAATGTGCTTCGACGTATTGAAGCCGCTTCCAAGCAGAAGGAATCCATTACCGGTGTGCCCACAGGCTTTATTGACTTGGATTATCGAACCGCCGGACTGCAAAAATCGGATTTGATTCTGATTGCCGCCCGTCCTTCCATGGGAAAAACCGCCTTTGTACTCAATATCCTGGATCATGTGGCGGTAAAGAAACGGGAGCCGGCCATGGTATTCTCTTTGGAGATGTCCAAGGAGCAGCTGGTAAATCGTCTGCTCTCTCTGGAAACCTCCATTGATGCGGATAAGCTGCGAAAGGGAAATCTTACCGATGAGGATTGGGGAAATCTGATTGAGGGAATTGACCGTATTTCCCATGCCAATATGGTGATTGATGATACGCCGGGAATTACGGTTTCCGAGCTTCGGGGCAAATGCCGGAAGATGAAGCTGGAAAAGGGTATTTCTCTGATTATGATCGACTATTTACAGCTGATGAGCGGAGAAAGAGGAAAGCGTTCTTCGGAAAACAGACAGCAGGAAATCTCCGAAATTTCCCGTTCCCTAAAGGCCATTGCCAGAGAAATGGATTGTCCGGTGATTGCCCTGTCTCAGCTCTCCCGAGCGGTGGAACAAAGACCGGATCATCGCCCCATGCTTTCCGACTTAAGAGAGTCGGGAGCCATCGAGCAGGACGCGGATATTGTAATGTTCCTTTACCGTGATGACTACTATCACAAGGATTCCGAAACTCCCAATGTGGCGGAGGTTATTATTGCCAAGCAAAGAAACGGCCCCATCGGAACCGTTACTCTGGGATGGCAACCACAATATACAAGATTTGTGAATGCAACAAGAGAGAAGCACTAGGGGCTTCTCTCTTTTGTTCCGCTGCCTCCGTCCTGTCCAGAGCTCTTTTTTCAGGAATGCTCCCGCTATGTTTCGGGAGCTATCGCCACGCTCTCCAAGCTTCTTTTTTCAGGCACGCTCCTGCTGCCGCCGTTCTATCCAGAGTTCTTTTTTCAGGCACGCTCTCGCTAAACCTCGGCTCGTAGCAGTACTAAGCTTCAAACGTCGCTCCGCTTGTTTTCAGCAAGTACTGACGGCCTCACATTGCCTTCAAAAAGAACTCTAGATGGAACGGCTACTGTTGGGCGTGGCTGGTACCTCATATTGCCTTCTAAAAGAAAATCGGATAGAGCGGCCGGTGCCTCACATTGCCTTAAAAAAGGACTCTGGATAGAACGGCTGGTGCTAGGAGAGGAAATGTAATAAAGCCCCAATTCCAAAGAAATCACAATAGAACGGTTAAAATCTGAAAGATACTATGGTGTGGCTGGGCTTTCAAGCTTAAAAGATGTAAAATTCAGATGATACGAAAAGAATATAGAGATAACGGGGGAAAAGCTTATGGCGGATTTATTCAATAAAAATGCAAGAGAGGCTTTAGAGGCAAGGAGACAGAAGCCGGAGCTTTCAAGAGAAGCTTTGGAGGATGAATATCGTAAGCTGGAAGCGGAGGAGTTCCCCGATGGAGATAGGATTCGTTTTATTTCTGCTCTTGGAAACAGTGGGGAGATAGCTTATCATTATCAGCTGATCTGTAAGGACTGGGAAGAAGAGACGCAGCTTTTCTTAGAGAACAGTTTTGATTGTCACGGAGAAGAAGGTCTGCAGTTTTTATGGGAAAAGCTTTGCAAGATGGACGAGCAGGAGAAAAGGAAGAGAGCATTTACTGCCTATTTGATGGCAGTATGTCTTTCCAAATTAAAGTATAGAACGTTTTATACTTCTTATTGTGACTACTTAGCAGCTTTTTTGACCGAGCTTTTGGAAAAAGAAGGAGAATCCTTTCTTCGTGCTAAGCTGATTATTGCCCTTGGATGGGTGGGAGCTTCCAACGAAATCGAAGTTCTCATAAAACAAATGCATAGCGATTCGGATGCCCTTTGCAGGGCTTGGTCTGCCACAAGTCTTATGCAAATGTCTTTTCATCGGGTAAATAAAGAAGTATTACAGGAAAGAACAAAAGCGGCTTTTGCAGGAGCTATTTCGGAAGAAAAGGATGGCTATGCCTGTGGGCTGATCTTGGAATCCGTACAAACTATATTTGAGAAAAAGTGGATTACAAGCTCTGCCATAGAAAATATAGAACTAGAAAAAATAGAAAAGGCGAAGAAATCCGCCCTTAGATTTTTGTATACTAAGTAAATAAAAGGGAGAAGTAAATCCTTATTAGAAGGAAAACCGCGGAAAAATCATCAAAGAAATATCAAAGAAATAGCAAAAAAATAGCACAAGAAATAGAGCAAATGAAATAGAGTAAAAGAAATCGTTCTATTTAAGCTCTAAGCTCTCCGCATTGTACCAAAGAAAGCCATTCTCTTTACAGTACCGCTCAATCTCTTGGCTTAATTCGGAATTTGCTTGATATTCCGTAAGATAGACTGAAAGGCCGGCAGTTTTTGCTTTTTCCAAATATTCTTCATAATAGGCTTTGCTTTCTTTATCCTGAGAAAGATAGGAGGGCTTGGAAAAATCGATTTTGGTGAAGACGCATTCCTGGTTCACGCCGTCAAAGAGGCTTAAAGCGTTACCATCCTCTATGCTTTTTTGTACGAAAGTATCACCTCCATTTAAAATTAGAGGGAGGGAGTATTGCTTTAGCCCTGATAAAATTGTTTTCAGCCCCTGATAGATTTCCTCTTTGGAATATTGGTAGTAAATGTCTGTGTTATCCAAAAAAAAACCGTCTAATCCCATAGCGGCATATTGTTTTCCTAAGTTGTTG